>JAIQGF010000006.1 GCA_020072845.1 Terriglobia bacterium | reverse complement strand
CGGCTGGGCCACCGGCAATCTGCCCGAGCCGCGCAACAACCCGCAGGTCGGCATGGCCAACATGCGCACCGTGATGCCCGCGCTGCAACGCGCCAAAGCCGCGCCCATCGCCAGTGACGGCCTGCGATACATCAGCGTGGCACTGCCCAAGCAGCAGCGCGAAACGCGTGTCGTAAAAGACATGTCTCCCGACGCCATCGCCGCCGAAATCGTCGAGTGGATCGGAAAGGAATAGGAACGTGTGGCACACGCGCCCTCGCGTGTGCTGAAGCTAAAGCTAAAACTGAAACTGAAACTGAAACTGAAACTATGGAAACCATTCTCTTTCTCGCCCACACCGACGACGCCAGCGCGCTCCCAAGAACCGCGCTCGAATCGCTGACCACCGCCATCGAACTCTCCGCCTCACTCGCCGCGCCGCTCAGCGTCGCGCTCCTCGGCGCTGATGTCCAGACTGCGGCAAGCTCCATCGCCGCCTGCGGCGCCACGCGTTTTCTCGGCGTCTCCGGCGCGGAGTTCGCGCAACCGCGTTATGCGACCGACGCCGCCGCTTGCGAGTCTCTCTGCCGCGCTGCCAATGCCACCATCGTCGTCGCCCCTGCGACCTTGCGCTTGGCGCGCGTTTTTCCCGGCGTGGCGCATCGGCTCAACGGCCGCGTGGACACACACATCACTGGCATCGCTATTGCCGAGTCCGCACCGGTCGTGACGCGCTGGTTCTACCGCCAGCGCATCGAAGCTTCGCTCCAGCGCACGGCGCGCCCGTGGCTGATGCTGGTCGAGAGCGGCTCGCGTCCCGCGTGGCAAGGCCAGGTCGCAATCGCCAACGTCGAAACCGTCCCGGTCACGCTTCCGCCGATTCGCACCGTCGTGACTGGCATCCGCGCGCCCCAGGCCGGCGAGCAGACCATCCGTCCGGATGCCAAGCTGCTGTTTGTCGCCGGTGCGGGCTGGACGAAGAAACAATCCGACGGCCAGGTGCACGCGGCCGAAGCCGAGCAGTTGATCCTCGGGTTCCTGCGTGAATCGCAGGCGTCGCTCGGCGGCAGCAAGTCGTTGGTGGAGCAGAGCGGCGAAAACCAGGCGACGCTGCTCTTTATGACCCACTTGAACCAGGTCGGACAGACGGGAGCAACGCCGCGCCATCCCAAGGGGCTCTCCACCTGCTGCCACGGCGAAGAGCCGCACGTGGTTGGCTGGCGCTTCATCACCGAGCGCCGGGCGATCAACCTCGACCCCAACTGCGGCTGGGCGCGCGGCAAGGCCGACGTGGTCTATGTCGCCGACGCCTTTGCCGTCATCAGCAAGGTGAATGCGCTGCTGGCAAAAAAATCCGCTGCCGTTGCCGGAGATTGATCAAGACTTGCTGCAATCGTGCTCGGCCGGTTGGAGCAACCACCGCAGAACCTTGGCCCATCAGGCCAATTCCAGTTGAATTTTCTTGGCGGCGGGGTCGAGCTTGGCGATGCGGAAGCTGCGAATCTGCCCGGCGCTGGCGGCTTCCGCTTTGGACGCAGCCTTACTCGGAGCCGAAGTGCCTTTCCAGCGCGCGTTCAGCATGGAAGTGAGCGAGGTCAGGTCCGGCTTGGCCTGATCTGAAACCTCTCCGCTCTCTGCTTCCGTTTGCTTCTCCGCCTGCGCGGCGACGGGGATGCGGCAAATGGCATGGATGCCTTCGCCGAGTTCGACGCGCGCGTCGGATCCGGAAATCTCCATGATGCGGCCGCTGACCAGGTCACCGGGCTTGTGCTCGGCGAGGTATTCGTCGAGGCCGGTGGGGACGAGTTGTTTCATGCCGAGCGAGATGCGGCGCTTGTCGCGATCGAATTCCAGCACCTGCGCGCGGACCGTCTGACCGACGCGCAGCACGTCGTGGGGATGGTCAATGCGTTTTTCGGCGCTGATGTTGCCGACGTGGATCATGCCCTCTACCCCTTCGGCAAGCTGCACAAAAGCGCCGAAGTTGGTGAGGTTGGTGACCGGGCCTTCGATCACCGACCCGACAGGATAATTCTGCGCCGCCAGCGCCCAGGGATCGCCCAGCGCCTGCTTCAGGCCGAGCGAGATACGACGGTCAGCAAGGTTGACGCCGAGGATGACGGCTTCCACGGATTCGCCCTGCTTGACCACGTCGCTGGCTTTCTTGATTCTTTTTGCCCACGACATTTCGGAGATGTGAATCAACCCCTCTACGCCGGGCTCCAGTTCCACGAAGGCGCCGAAATCCACGATGCGGGTGACGGTGCCGCGCACGCGCTCGCCGGCCTTGTATTTTTCCGCGGCGGAATCCCAGGGATGCGGCTGCAGCTGCTTGAGTCCGAGAGAAATGCGGCGCTTGCCGGGATCGATCTTCAGCACGCGCGCTTCGATCTGCTGGCCGACGGAGAGCACGTCGGCGGGCTTGTTGACACGGCTCCAGGCGAGGTCGCCAACGTGCAGCAAGGCGTCCACGCCGCCGATGTCCACGAAGGCGCCGTAATCGGTGAGGCTGCGGACCGTGCCGGTAATGAGATCGCCTTCCTTGAGTTCGGAGTAGCGGCGCTGGTTGGAAGCACGCGCTTCGTCTTGCAGGACGGCGCGGCGGTCCACCACCACATCTTCGTCGGTGACGTCGAGCTTGGTGATGCGGCAGTGGATCTGCTGGCCGACCAGTTTTTCCAACTCGGCGGCGTCGCGGGTGCCGCTGCGCGAGGCCGGCATGAAGGCGCGCACGCCGACATCCACGCTGACCCCGCCCTTACACACAGCAGTGACCGTGCCCATGATGGCCGCCTGCTCGGTGAAGGCCTGCTGCAGGGAAGACCAGTCGGTGGGACGCTCCACGCGCGAACGGGAAAGCTGGTAGTAGCCCTCGGGGTCGCGGCCGGTGACCGAGACCGGGAACTTGTCGCCGGGCTTGACGGTTTCAGCGGCATCCTGGAATGCGGCCAGCGGCAGAATGCCTTCGGTCTTGAATCCGATGTCGAGCAGTACCGAGTCACCGGTGACGGCAATCACGGTGCCTTCCAGTTGCCGGCGGCCCTCGGCGGGCTTGTGGGCGTGGGCCTGCTCGAACTGCGAGAGGACATCGTTGAAAGATTCTGGTTCGGACATCGTCACTACGATAGCACCGCGGAGGGATCTGGGGATTTACCGATTGGGTAATTCGCCGTTTGGAAGGCGGCGAGGCGATTGTTTCCGAGTTGCCCGTGACTCGACCGCGGCGAAGCGCAGCGGAGCAAAGTCGGGCGCAGCGCGTTGTCAGGTCTTGTTGTTATATTCCAAAGTTATTACTACTTTTCCTCGAGCGTGTCCTTCTGCCAGATACCGGATGGCCTCAGGGACCTCACTCAACCTGTAACGCCTGTCGATGACCGGTGTTACTTTTCCGGCCTCCATGAGCTCGCGCATGATGGTCAGGTCCTCTTTGCTCGATCTCGCCATCAACACGACGAACTTCTGGCTCACGAAAAGTGACAATACAGGCGCTGTGATCAAACGAGCCAGAAGACCGATCATCGACACGCCCAGTACTCCGGCCGCGATGTATATCCCCTTGGGATTTAAGACGCGCCTGCATGCCAACAACGAATGGTTCGCCACGAGGTCGAAAATCAGGTCGTAATGTTGCCCACTTTTGGTGAAATCCTCCTGGGTGTAATCAATGACCCAATCCGCGCCGATGGATCGGACCATGTCCACATTCCTCGTACTGCATACGCCGGTTACATCTGCGCCGAAGGACTTGGCGATCTGCACAGCGAGCGTACCCACGCCTCCCGCCGCACCGTTAATCAAGACCTTCTGCCCCGGCTGAATCCGTCCCTTGTGGCGAAGACCCTGCAATGCGGTGAATGCTGCCACAGGGACAGAAGCCGCCTGTTCAAACGTCACGTTATCGGGCTTCATGGCCAATTTCGACTCGGAAGTGCACGCATACTCGGCAAAGGCCCCACGGCACGAGCCGAACACCTCGTCGCCTGGCTTGAACTGCGTTACGTTTCTGCCCACCGCTTCAACCTGGCCGGCCACATCAACGCCGGGTCGTGTGATCTTCGGTTTGCGCAGGCCGATCATTAAGCGACCGATGTACGGCGTGCCTCTCATGAGGTGCCAGTCAAGTGGATTGACGGAGGCCGCCCGGACTTTTATCAAAACTTCATCGTCCCCAGCGGTCGGCTTTTCAATCTCTTCACACTTGAGAACATCGGGCGAACCGTAGTTGTAGTAGACGATTGCTTTCATATGGATGTTTCTGAGCGACGGCAGAACAGACCGTGAGGAGGGTTATTCCACCCGAATGGGGCGCGCTTCGTCATGGAGACACATACGAGAACCGGAGCCCGAGAGTTCCACTTTGCTTTGTAGGTGAAATTTCGACAAAGAGCTCTCGTGGCCAGTTGGCGCAAACAGGCCATTTCACTTGATGGGAGTTCAGGCCTACCCGCCCGGCAAACGGCCAAATCCTGGGTAGTCGCCAACCCGCCCACAATTGTGACGCGGGTCCACAAACGGGCTTGTGGAACGTTGAGATAGTCGGGGAGGGACTTTGGCAATCAGCCGAGTTCTTCGAGCAGTTGCGAGGCGAGGCGTTCCTGGTGGGCAGTGTCGAGCTTGCGGCCCTCGGAGGTGAGATAGAAAACGTCCACCGCCATGTGGCCCTGGGTATCAATCAGGGCGACCTCGATATTGCACTTCTCGGCGGCGAACAGGGAACTGACGTCGTAGAGCAGGCCGGGGCGGTCCTGGGCGATGAGTTCCAGCACCGTGCTGTGGGAAGAGCACTGGTCGTCAAAATCCACGCGCGGCTTGACCTTCAGGGCAGGGGCAGAAGGCCGCTCGCTCTTCAACCGGTTGTAAACCAGCTTGTCGAGGTTGGCCTCGCCGGAGAGGACTTCCTCCAGGTTGCGCTTGAAACGTTCGCGCTCAGGCGGATTCATCACCAGCGTGCCGAAGCGGTCGGAAAAATGAAAAGTGTCGAGGATGATGCCGGCGCTATGACCGAAGGCGTCGGCTTTTACAATGCTCATGCCCCACGCAAAAAGAAAACCGGCGATGGTGGCGAACAGTCCGGGCCGGTCGGCGGTGACGACGGTGAGCTCGAAGAGATCGCGATTGAGGTTGAGTGACAACTGGACGTCGCCGGTGCGGAGCTGCGCGGCAAGCTGAAAGTGGAAGGCGGCCTTCTCGGCGTAGGTGCGCAAGTAGCGCTGCGGTAGGCCGCTGAGAAATTCGCGGATTTGCTGCGCGCGGTCGGGAAAAATCGAGATGACTCGGGCCACGTCGGCATCGTCGGCGTGCACCGTCTCCTGCTCCACGCTGCGGTTGAGGTGGCGCACGGTGGCGATGTAAAGCTGCCACAGCATCTCGGCTTTCCAGGGGGTGAGGGCGGCCGGATTCACCGACTTGATGTCGGACCAGGTCAGCAGGCAGAGCATCTGGAGGCGCTCGGGAGTGCCGATTTTCTCGGCCAGACTGCGGATGGTTTCCGAGTCGAAGATGTCGCGGCGAAGCGCGGCCGACATCTCCAGATGACTGGCGATGAGGAAGAGCACGGTATCGCGCTCATGCGGATTCAGTCCGAGGCGGGCGAGGATGCCTTCGGCGATGCCCACGCTTGCCTTCACGTGCTGCTCCCCGGGGGCGCCCTTGCCGAGATCGTGCAGCAGAGTGGCGAGGTACAGCAGGTCGGCTTCCTTGACTTCACTGAGCATGTGGGCGAAACGGCCATCGCCATTGTCGCCGGCGGCGGGGAGGCGTTGCAGATTTTCGATGACCAGGAAGGTGTGCTCGTCCACGGTGTAACGGTGGTAGAAGTCGCGCAGGACCAGCGAGTCCACCAGCTTGAATTCCGGGAGTAGATGCGTCAGCAGGCCGAGCGAATGCATGGCTCGCAAGGTTTGCGCGGCATGCGGCGCCAGCAGGATCTCGCGCAAGGGCGCCCACAGCGCGGGGCCGCGCGGCATGCGCTCCGCCAGCGCGGGCAGCGCCTGCTCGGTGCGGCGCTCGGTGTCGGCGCTAAGGCGCAAGCCGTGGCGGGCGATGAAGGCGAAGAGGCGGAGCACCATGTCGGGTTCGGAGACGGCGCTGGCCTGCTGCAGGAAAACGCGCCCGCCGACTACGGAAAAGTCCTGGTTGGAAACCCGCGAGCGCCATTGCTGAAACTGCTGGAACAGCGAAGAGCGCGCGGGAGGGATGTCCTCCAGCACCTGCATCATGAAGCGATGAATGGCGCGAGCGTGCTGGAAGTAGGCCCGCATCCATGACGCCGGGTCGGCGGGAGCGCGGGTGGGCGAACCGATGCCGCGCGCCGCGGCCTGCTCCTGCGCGTCCCAGGTGAGCTTGTTGTCGTCGCGGCCGTGGCGGTAATGAAGAAAACAGCGCACCGCGTAGAGGATGTGCTGATCGCGCAGCCCCCCGGGGCACTCTTTCACGTTTGGTTCCAGATGAAAGATCGTGTTGCCGAACTTGTCTTGCCGTGTGCGGGCGAGTTCGGCAACGCCCTGCACCAGGGATTGCCACTCGCGGCGCACCAACCTGGGCAGCAGCTCGTCGTGGAGCTGGCGGAAGAGCGCGGCATCGCCGGCCAGGAAGCGTGAGTCGAGCAGGGAGAGCGCGCCTTCGATGTTGTTGGCGTCGAGCCGGTCACACTCGTTCGGGGTGCGCGTGGCCGGACTGACGCGCAGCCCGGCATCCCACAACTCGCGGCACAGGGCGCCGATCTTCTGCTTGACCTCGGCATCCGGCGGCTGGGCACAGAGAAAGAGCAGGTCAATATCGGAGTGAGGGAAAAGTTCGGCGCGCCCGAAACCCCCGATGGCGCCCAGGGCGAAGCCGGGAGCTTCGTCGCCGAACAGGTTGCGCCACAGGCCGACAACCATGTTGACGACGAGTTCGCTGCGCTGGCCGACGGCGACGCGCCCGTCGCCGGTGAGCTCGAAGGCGCGAGCGATGCGGGCGGACTCGCCGGCGTAATAGTTATCGAGCGCGCCGATCGGCGCCGCGGTGGACATGGGAAACCTCGTGGGCGGGTACGGTCATAAGGCGGTGACGCCCCGCTCTTCGTTGCGAATGCGAATAGCTTCGTCGACGCGGGAGAGAAAGATCTTGCCGTCGCCGATTTTTCCGGTGCGGGCGGCGGTGACGATGGCCTGCACGGCGCGGTCCACGAGCTCGTCATTGAGCACGATCTCGAGTTTGACCTTGGGGAGCAGGTCCACGGTGTATTCGCGGCCGCGGTAGAACTCGGTGTGGCCTTTCTGGCGGCCGTGGCCGCGGGCTTCGAGCACGGTCATGCCGTCCACCCCGATTTCCAGCAGCGCTTCCTTGACCTGGTCGAGGCGGGCCGGCTGAATGATGGCTTCGATTTTTGTCATAGCAGAGGTTCTCGGTTTTCGGGTTACGGTTGTCGGTTATCCGTTTGCGGTTGTGGGTTCACGGCGTTTGACCGAAAACCGAGAACCGAAAACCGATAACCCCTACGGCGCGGAGGCTTCCCAGTAATAGCCTTCTTCGCCGTGCTGCGTGAGATCCAGGCCCTGGGCTTCGTCTTCGGCGGAAACGCGCAGGCCGACGACCAGGTCCACCACTTTCAGAATCGCGAGCGTGCCGACCAGCGCGATGGTCCAGGCGATGGCGACTCCCACCAACTGGTTGCCCACCTGGCGCCAGTTGCCCTCCATCAATCCGACGGCGGTGGCATTGCCCTGCGCGTCGTGAAAGACGGGATTGACCAGGCGCGAAGCAAAAATTCCGGTGAGAATGGCGCCGATGGTGCCGCCGGCGCCGTGTACCCCGAAAGCGTCGAGCGAGTCGTCGTAGCCGAAAATGCTTTTGACCTTGGCCACCATGGCGTAGCAAACCACACCCGCAATCAGGCCGATGAGCAGCGCCGACAGGGGAGAAACGAAACCGGCGGCGGGAGTGATGGCAACCAGGCCCGCCACCGCCCCGGAAATCGCTCCCAGCGCGCTGGGCTTGCCGTTGCGAATCCATTCGGCGGCGCCCCATCCGAGCGCGGCGGCGGCGGCAGCAAAATGAGTGGCAACAAAAGCGCTGGTGGCCAGGCTGCCGGAGCTGAGCGCGCTGCCGGCGTTGAAGCCGAACCATCCCACCCACAGCAGGCAGGCGCCGATGAAGCTGAGCACGACGCTGTGCGGCGGCATCATCTCCCGCGGGTAACCGAGGCGGCGGCCGAGGTAGGTGGCGCAGACCAGCGCGGAGACGCCGGAGGTGACGTGCACCACCGTTCCGCCGGCGAAATCGAGCGTGGGAAAGCGGCCGCCCAGCGCCGCGTTCAGAATGCCTCCCTTACCCCACACCATGTGCGCCATCGGGCAGTACACCAACAGCGACCACAAAACCATGAACAGCGCCATGGCGCTGAACTTCATGCGTTCGGCAAAGGCGCCGGTGATCAATGCCGGAGTAATGATGGCGAACATTAACTGGTAAATCATGAAGGTCTGCTGCGGGATGGTGGCGGCGTAGTCCGCGTCAGGCTGCGCCCCGACGCCGTGCAGAAAAGCGCGGCTCAGGTTGCCGATGAAGGAACTGCCGGGCGCGAAGGCGAGGCTGTAGCCGACGATGGCCCAGAGCACGGTCACGATGGCCATCATGGCGAAGCTCTGCATCATGGTGCCCAGCACGTTCTTCTTGCGCACCAGGCCGCCATAGAAAAGAGCCAGGCCGGGGCCGGTCATCATCAGGACGAGGGCGGCGCACATCAGCATCCAGGCATTGTCGGCGGAGCCCTTGGCGTCGGCGACCTGCTGTTCCAGTTTGGCGATGCGGTCGGCGGAGACGTCGGCGGCTGCCAGGATAGTGGAAGTGCGGGCGGCGCGGAGAATCGGGGCAACCGCGAAGGCCGGGGCCGCCGTACCGAGTAGGAGAAGAACCAGAACTGCCTTGACGCATGCACGTCGCATCACGAACCACTCCTGTATAAGTGCGACCTCTCGTGGGCGGAGGAGCCATGCCAATGCAAATTGCCGACGAGAGCCGGGCGAGATGCTCCCACATTGGAGCCTAACCCGGTCCGAGCCGGTGGGTCGAATTCATAAAATGAATCGGACAGATAAATCGTTCTTATGGGAGGAACAAGTATTTCAGTTGGTCAGTTTTTCAGTAGGTCAGAGAATGTGGGAGCATCTCGCCCGGCTCTCGTCTGTGTGAGAACTCACTTTCGGGAAGCGCAGTGGTCCAAACGCACCCATAACCAGCCGCGGAGCGGCGGAATTCGTTCGCCCAGCGCGGCAGCGCTGGGGAAAGTGGAAAAGAATTATCGAGCGCCAGCGGCGCGGCACAGTTCTCACACAGACTCGCCAGTGCTGCGCTATGCTTGCGATGCCGAATGGCGAGGTGCGGTCGAGGCGGCGTTTGGGATTTGCAAAAATTGTTGCTTCTTGCTGATTCCTATCGCCGCCGGATAGTAGTAAGTTACTGCGATTGGGGGAACGATGTTGCTCAAGACCAGCAGCCGCATCTATGGCGATGCCTTGATTTTGGATTGCAACGGCAGGATCACGTTTGGGGAAGAAACTGCTCTCCTGCGACAGCAGGTTTACGACCTGTTGCAGCAGTCGCGCAACGTGGTTTTGAACCTCTCGAATGTCACGTTCATTGACAGCTCGGGGGTAGGAGAGCTGGTTCGCATGCTGACCACGGCGAGTCGCGATCAGAAGACGATCGTGCTGGCGGGCCTGACGGGGCGGGTGCGCGACGTGCTGCAAATCACCAAGTTGGCGACCGTGTTCGTCACTTATTCGACTGCGGTCGAGGCGGCGCAGGCGCTCAGCGGGGGAGAAGAGGAGTGATTCGTGATTGGTAATTGGTAATTTGCACCCACCACCAACTACCAATTGCCAACCACGAACAAGCATCCACGCCATGGCCCGCGAAAAAATCACGATCTACGAAAAACCCACCTGAAGCACCTGCCGCGAGGTCAAGAGGATCTTGACCGCGAAAGGCGTCGAGTTTGAGGCGGTGGACTACACCAGGCAGCCGCTCACCGCCGATGCGCTGCAGAAGTTGCTGCACAGCGCCGGCCTGAAGCCGACGGACGCGATGCGGACCAAGGAAGCGGCGTACAAGCAGTTCGTGGCCGGAAAAAATCTGAAGGACGATGAACTGGTCAGCCTGATGATCAAGCATCCGGAACTCATCCAGCGTCCGCTGGTGGTGCGCGGGAAGAAAGTTGTGCTGGCGCGGCCCGTGGAACGCCTTTCCGGCCTCGGTGTTTAGTTCACGCCGCTTGACTTCGCTTGCGCTACCCGATAGAAGCGAAGCATGCCTGCGCAGCTCAACGGAAAAGTTGCGGTCATCACTGGCGCGTCCATGGGAATCGGCGAGGCGCTGGCGAAGCTGTTCGTCGAAGAAGGAGCGTTGGTCGTTCTCACCGCGCGCGACCAGGCGCGCTTGGAGGCGGCGCGCGCCCGCATCGGCCACCCGGAGCAAACTCCGGTGCTCACCTGCGACGTGCGCAACCGCGAAGAGATTGACCGCGTGCTCTCCCTCACCCTGCACAATTTCGGGCGCGTGGACATCTGGGTCAACAACGCCGGCCATGGCATGAACGACTCGGTCGAGATGATGGACCGCGATGCCTACCGCCGGATGTTCGACACCAACCTGTTCGGCGCCATTGATGGCATGCAGGCAGTCATTCCGGCGATGAAGCGCCAGGGCGGCGGCGTCATCATTAATATTTCCAGCGTTGCCGGGCACATCCCGCTGCCGTTCGCAGCGGCCTACAGCGCCACCAAGTTTGCCATCAACGCCATCGGCAAGGCGGCGCGCGTGGAGTTGCAGGGAACCGGCGTGCACGTGCTGACTGTCTGCCCCGGATACATTGCGACCAACTTCGAGGTCAATAAAACCCTGGGCCGCGAGCCGCGCCGGTTGAATTCCGCGAACCAGAAAGGCGTCAGCGCCGAATTGGTGGCCCGCGATATCTTCAACGGTTACTTGAAGGGTAAGCGCGAAGTCTATACGCCCTGGTACTACTGGATGGTCGCCAAGCTCTACCAGCTCTTCCCGGCGCTGGTCGAGTGGGGAATGGGGCGGAGGCTGAAAGGCCGCCATTAGCGATTAGCCATTACGGGTTTTCGGTTGTCGGTTTACGGTTTTCGGTAATCGATCCAGATAAAAGGTAGGCTTCGGAGCTAAGGGCTAAAGGCTGGCTAAAAGCTAAGAGCTAAGAGCTAAAAGCTATTCGCTCGGCATCGTGTCCAGCATGCCCTGCATTTCCGAGGCAGCGTGCTGGTTGCCGCAGCGGCGCGCCGCCGCAATGCCATCCTCCAACATCTTGCGCGCCTCCTCGATCCGTCCCGCCGACATGAGCATCTGTCCCGCCATCTGGTAGGCAGGCACGTAATCCGGATTGTGCTGAAGGATGGTCTTGAACTCGGCGAGCGCGCCCGCGACGTCGCCCGCTTTCGAATACTCCATGGCCAGGCCGTAATGCGCGAAGGCGTCGGTGGGATTGGCGGCGAGCAGTTCCTTGAGCGCGGCGATGCGGTCCATAAAAAGTGGTCAGTGGCTGATGGCCAGTGGCCAGTGTAGCAAGTTTCAGTTTCGAGTTTCAGTTTCGGGTTTCCAGTTTGCAGCAACGTCTGACCAGGCAACGCTCGCGCAGCCGCAGCCACCGAGCCCTGAGAACTGACCACTGGCCACTGGCCACTGACCACTGAGTTACAATGCCGCTTCATGGCCTGCCCCTACTTCCTCCCGCAGAAGCGAATTGAGAATCCTCCCTGGCCGCATCCGGCGCGGCTGCCTCTGGGCGATGCATGGACCGGCCACTGCACCGCGCCCGGCCACGAGGGCGCCCGGCCCAGCGATGACGAACTGCGGGAGGGCTGCAATCTGGGATACGCGCGGGCGTGTCCGCGGCTGCCGCGCCAGCGGCCGTCCGACGCGGTGCGGTTTTCCCTGGCGCGCGACCGCGATCAAATTTTGAGCGTGCAGTTCGTCTGCGAGATCGCGCATGCGCCCGGCGAGCATGGCATGCTGGAATTCGATGCCGCCGCCGGCCGCTGGTCTTCCTCGCACGCCGACGCGCGCATCCAGAAGATGGCCGAGTGCTATGTGGACTCCTATCTGCACCGCTCAGGTGTGGCGGCTGGTCTTCAGTCTTCAGACGTTAGTCTTCAGGAAAACCTGACGACTGAAGACTGGCGACTGAAGACTGGCGATTGAAGACTCGCCAGAAAGGTCAGTGATGTCACAGGAACGAACGGCCCAGGAGAACCTGAAGCTGGAGCCGCGCCCGGTGCGCGAATCGCAATCGGAGATGACGGAAATCGTTCTGCCCAACGATGCCAACCCGCTCGGCTCGTTGCTCGGCGGCAGGCTGATGCACTGGATTGACCTGGCGGGAGCGATGGCGGCGCACCGCCATTCACGAAATTATGTCGTCACCGCCTCCATGGACCACGTGGATTTTCTCACTCCGGTGCGTGTCGGCGATTTCGTGATCCTGCAATCATCCGTCAATCGCGCGTTCCATTCTTCCATGGAAGTCGGCGTCAAGGTCCTGGTGGAGAACTACATCAAGGGAGCGCATTCGCAGGTCGCCTCGGCGCTGCTGACCTTTGTCGCCGTGGACCGCGACGGGCGCCACCTCCCCGTCCCGCCGGTCATTCCCGAAACCGAGGACGAAAAACGCCGCTACGAGGATGCTGGGCGCAGACGCGAAGTCCGCCAGCGAACGAAAAAATAGTTTCAGTTTCAGTTTCAGTTCTGAGACTGCTCTTGGCTGTGAATGACGGCGCGAATCCCGCTTGCTCGATCAGCTAAGAACCGACAACCGCAAACCGATAACCGGCAACCACCGAAAGTGAAACTGCAACTTCCTCCTCCCATGTGACTGCCATCACAGCCAAACTGGAAGCCGGTTGCGAGACTGTACTCGGATTATTACGTTCGCGGCATTGCTGTGGGGCTTCGTCGCTGAATTAATTCCGTTGGCCCGGCAGCCAAGCAGTTTCCAACAACATCGAGATCATTTATGGACAGCGCACTCATCATTCATCGCCTGCACTTCGCCTTCACCGTGACCTATCACTATCTGTTTCCGCAACTGACCATGGGCCTGGCGCCGCTGATCGTCGTCTTGCAGTCGCTGGCATTGTGGAAGAACGACGAGCGCTACCGCCGCGCGGCGCGCTTCTGGGCGAAGATTTTTGGTATCAACTTTGTGCTCGGCGTGGTTACCGGCATCCCCATGGAATTTCAGTTCGGCACCAACTGGGCGCACTTCTCGCAGTGGGCCGGTGGGGTCATCGGCCAGACGCTCGCCATGGAAGGCATGTTCGCCTTCTTTCTGGAATCCACGTTCCTGGGCCTGTTCCTTTACGGCGAGAAGCGGCTGGGTCCCAGGCTGCACTGGTTCAGCGGGTTCATGGTTTTTGCCGGATCGTGGCTGTCGGGCTACTTCATCGTCGCCACCGACGCCTGGATGCAGCATCCCACCGGCTATGTGCGCATGCCTAACGGCAGCGTGCAGCTCCAGAGTTTCTGGGCGCTGGTGCTGAATCCGTGGGCGGGCTGGCAGTACGCCCACAACATGAGCGGCGCCGTGATCACCGGCTCGTTCGTCATGGCCGCGGTCGGCGCCTTCTACCTGCTCAGCCACCAGCACAAAGATCAGGCGCAGATCTACATCCGCACTGGCGTGATTGCGGGCGTTATCTTCACCATCCTGCAAGTATTTCCCACCGGCGACGGCCAGGGGCGCATGGTCGCACGCCATCAGCCGGCGACGCTGGCGGGAATGGAAGCGCTGTTCACCACGCAGCCCGGCGCGCCGCTGGTCATCATCGGGCAACCTGACACCGTGCAGCAGAAAATCGACAACCCGCTGTTCGTGCCCAAGATGCTGAGCTTCCTCACCTATAAGCGCTGGAACGCCGAGGTGAAGGGCCTGGACGCATTTCCCAAGCGGGACCAGCCGGAGAACGTCGCGCTGCTCTACTACAGCTACCACATCATGGTGGGGCTGGGGACGATCTTCATCGCCGTCATGATCCTGTCGGCCGGGCTGCTGTGGCGCAAGAAACTGTTTGACGCGCGCTGGGCGCTGTGGATCCTGATGCTCAGCTTCCCCTTCCCCTACATCGCCAACACCGCCGGCTGGATGACCGCCGAAGTCGGCCGCCAGCCGTGGCTGGTGTACGGCTTGCTGCGCACGGCAGACGGCTACTCCACGATGGTCTCGGCGGGCAACGGGTTATTCACGCTGCTGGGCTTCATGGGCATGTACACCGTGCTCTCGTTCCTGTTCCTCTTCCTGATTTATCGCGAAATCGAGCGCGGGCCGGAGGAGGCCGCGCCGGCCAAACTAAAACCGCCGGTGTACGAACCTGAATTGGCGGAGGTGCGGTGATGGAAACGCTCTGGTTCGTGATTGTCGCCCTGATGCTGGTCGCATACGTGGTGCTCGACGGTTTCGATATCGGCGCCGGCATCATTCACCTCATCGCCGCCCGCACCGACGAGGAGCGCCGCACCATCCTGCGCGCCATCGGCCCGGTGTGGGACGGAAACGAAGTCTGGCTGCTGGCCGCCGGCGGCACTCTCTACTTCGCCTTTCCGCTGCTCTATGCCTCCAGTTTCAGCGGCTTTTATCTTCCGCTGATGATGGTGCTGTGGCTGCTCATGCTGCGCGCCATCGGCATCGAATTTCGCACTCACCTGGAAAGCCACGTTTGGCGCGGCTTCTTCGACGTGATCTTTTCCGTTTCCAGCATCCTGCTGGCAATTTTCTTCGGCGCGGCGCTGGGCAACGTGGTGCGCGGCGTGCCGCTGAACAGCGACGGCTACTTCTTCGAGCCGCTGTGGACGAACTGGCGCGTCGGGCCGCATCCGGGAATCCTGGATTGGTTCACCGTGATGGCGGGCGTGATGGCGCTGGCCACGCTGACCATGCATGGCGCGCTCTACATCGCGCACAAGACCTATGGCGCGGTCAACGAACGCGCCCGCCGCATTGCGCTGGCGACCTGGCCCGTGGTCCTGGCGCTTACTTTCATCAGCTTGATGCTCACCATCCGCGTGCATTTGGACGTGGTGGACAACTACAAGCGCTGGCCCATCGGCCTGGCGATCCCGTTGATCGTCTTCGCCAGCCTGGCGGGCGTGCTGTACTTCGCCACCGAGTACCGGGAGAAGGCGGCGTTCCTGTGCTCGTCCGCCTACGTTGCGGGAATGTTGGGCGGCGCCGCGTTCGGAATTTATCCCGACGTTCTGCCGGCGGCGATGAATCAGACCAACAGCCTGACCATCTACAACACCGCCGCCGCGCGCCATGGCCTATCCGTGGGCCTGGTGTGGTGGTCGATCGGCATCGTGATCGCGATCGGCTACTTCGTGTTCGTGTACCGGATGTTCAAAGGCAAGGTGACGCTGGAGGCGGGGGAAGGGCACTAGAGGAAACTTAACCGCGGATTCCCACGGATTCACGCGGATCAGAACAACAAGACATTCGATCCGTGAAGATCCGCGGCGATCCGCGGTTGCCGTCCCGCGGCGGCATTGGTCGATGCCGGCAGCAACTCGTCGCAGGCGGCCGTTAACTCGGTGCTCGACGAGCGCTTGATCGCTTGTTCCAGCCCGCTCGTGCAATAAGCTCCGGCGAACCGACGCCGGCCAGAGTATATTGCGGGCTGAGATGGCCGGCGGCAATCAGCAATTCGACTTCGACTTCATTGTGATCGGCTCCGGGTTCGGCGGCAGTGTGAGCGCGCACCGCTTGGTGGACAAGGGCTATCGCGTCGCGGTCATGGAGATGGGCCGGCGCTGGACCGCCGACGATTACCCGCGCACCAGTTGGTCGATTCACCGCTGGTTCTGGCGTCCGAAGCTGGCGCTGCGCGGGTTCTTCAACATGCGGTACTTCCGCCATGTCACCATCCTGCATGGCTGCGCCGTCGGTGGCGGCTCGATTACCTACGCTGCCACCTTGCTGCGCCCGCCGGACAAGATTTGGTCTTCGGGCTCATGGAACGGCCTGGCGGACTGGCAAAGCGAGATGCCGCGGCACTATGAAGCCGCGTCCACCATGCTCGGCGTCACCGAGAACAGGATTCTCGGTCCGGCGGATCATCTGCTGAAACAAGCGGCCGAAGCCGTGGGAGTTGGACAGAGTTTTTATCGCACCAGCGTCGCGATTTTCCAGGCGGCGGAAGGAGAGCAGGGCGGCACGACCTTTCCCGATCCCTACCTCGGGGGAGAAGGTCCGGAGCGGACTACCTGCCGCGCCTGCGGTGGCTGCATGATGGGCTGCCGCCACGGCGCGAAAAATTCCCTCGACATGAATTATCTCTATCTGGCGGAAAAGCACGGCGCGCGAGTTTTTCCGGAAACGCAAGTTGTGGACGTGAAACCGCTCGGCGGCGCCTCCGACGGCAGCGCCGGTTACGAGGTGCGTACCGAGAAGTCCACCGCGTGGATACGCCGCCGCCCGCAACGCTTCACCTGCCGCGGCGTGGTGTTCGCGGCATCGTCGCTCGGCACCATGGAGCTGATGTTTCACCTGAAGGAATGCGGCTCGTTGCCGGCGATCAGCGACAAGCTGGGCAAGCACGTGCGCACCAATTCCGAATCGCTGATCGGCGTGCGCGTTCCGGACTGCAAAGAAGATTTGTCGACGGGCGTGGCCATCGGGTCGGGGATTTACATTGACGAGCACACCCACATCGAAGCGGTGCGGTACCCCAGCGGCTCCGACACCATGAGCCTAATGTCCACCATCCTGACCGGCGGCCGCCCGGGACCGAGAAGGATTCTGCTGTGGCTGGCGAACATGGCGCGCGCGCTGCTGCGCCACCCCTTCAAAACTCTGCGCCTGTTTCGACCCTGGGGATGGGCGCGGGAGTCGGTGATTCTGCTCTGCATGCAGGCGCTGGATGGACACATCGAAATGCGCTGGAAGCGCCCGTGGTTCTGGCCGTTTCGCAAGTTTCTGGTCAGCCGCGGCGACAAGGTCCCGGCTTACATTCCCGCGGCCAACGATTTTGCGGAAAAGTTCGCGCGCCTCACCGGGGGCACGCCCATGAGCATGCTCCCGGAGATCCTGTTCAACGTTCCCGGAACGGCGCACTGCATCGGGGGTTGCGTGATTGCGGAGTCGCCCGAGCGCGGCGTGGTCGACCATCGCCACCGCGTCTTCGGATACAAGAACATGTACGTGTGCGATGGGTCGGTGGTGGCGACGAATCTCGGAGTCAATCCCAGCCTGACCATCACCGCCCTGGCGGAACGGGCGATGTCGTTCATCGTGCCCGCGGCGGAAACAACTTGGAATGACGCTGCCGAGTCAGCTCCCACCGGCGCCTCTCCTTCGGTGACCAGGTAACCCAGGCGATGTGACCCACGGCACACCCTGGCGCGCCCCTCTCATGTTCCAATTTGGCATCGGCCCAACACATTCGTCGTTCTAATTTGCTCCCGCGGCTCCGAGCCCGGGTAGCATGGCATGTTGGCTCGCCAAATGCGGGAGAAGGCACCATGACCACCCTTGCCCGTGCCCAAGATTTACTCCGCCCCCCTCGCCCGTTCGATGCCGACACAAGGAAAATCCCGGTTCTGGGCGAAGAAAGAATTGCCTGCCTGGAAGGGCTCGTCAGCCAGGCCAGGACCGCCGCCGCCGCCTTCAAGCAGTACACGCAAGAGGACGTAGACCGGATCGTCAAACCCATGGTGCTGGCCGGTCTGGAACACGCTCATGATCTGGCGCGGCTGGCGATTGAGGAAACCAGGCTGGGCGTGCTGGAAGACAAGTTCCTCAAGAACATGGTGGCCACCGAGTTTGTCTACAACTACGTCAAAGACAAGCGTACGGTGGGCGCCATTCGCGAGTTTCCGGAGCGCGGGCTGGTGGAAGTGGCCGAGCCCATCGGGGTCATCCTGTCCATGACACCGATCACCAACCCCACTTCGACGGTGCTCTTCAAGTGCATCATGGCGATCAAGACGCGGAACGCGGTCATCTTCAGCCCGCATCCGAACGCCTGGCGCTGTTGCTCCGACGCCGTCAGGATCATGTACGACGCCGCGCTGAAACACGGCGCGCCGGAAGGCGTCTTCACCTGCTTGGAATCCCACACTTTGCAGGACAACGACTACCTGATGCACCACAAGGATGTCGGACTGATTGACGCGACCGGCGGGCCGTCGGTGGTTAAGGCCGCCTACAGTTCGGGAAAACCAGCCTTGGGCGTTGGGCCGGGCAATACGCCGGTCTACCTGGAAAAATCCGCGGACCTGGACATGGCCGTGGTGGACATCATCACTTCCAAGACATTCGACAACGGAACCATCTGCGCCTCCGAGCAGACGGTGGTGATGGACGACGAAATTTATGACGTCGTGCTGAAGAAATTCGAGGAGTTGGGCGCGCACATCTGCAATCAGGCGGAGACGGAACTGCTGGGGCGCACCGTCATTGACCCCGAAACCGGATGCATGCAGCCGATGGCCGTCGGCCAGAGAGCCTCCGATATCGCGCGTCTGGTCGGCCTCAAGGTGAAGCCCAGGACCAAGCTCTTGATTGCGCCGATTACGGGTGTCGGTCGCGAGCATCCCCTCTCGGTGGAGAAATTGTTTCCCGTGCTCGCGGTCTATCGGGCGCATTCGGTGGAGGAGGCGCTCAAGGTGTGCGTGGCCGTGAACCACGCCGGCGGCCTCGGACATACGGCGGTAATTTTCTCCAAAAACGAGGACATCATCCGCCAGTTCGGCGAGGTGATCAATGCCGGGCGGATCATCGTCAATTCCCCGGGATCCATCGGAGCGCTGGGCGGCGTGTACAACGACATGGTGCCGACGTTTTCCTTCGGCTGCGGCACCGGCGGCGGCAACAGCACCATGGACAACGTCAATGTCTATCACTACCTCAACATCAAACGCGTGGCTCGGAGGACACCGGCGCACATGTGGCTCCGCATTCCCAATCAGATTTATTTCAACATGAACGCGGTGGAAAACCTGCGCCAGTTCGCGTCGCGCTCCACCATCATCGTCACCAACGCTGCGCTGGAGCAGATCGGGCACGTGGACGTTGTCCGTCGCCACCTGCCGCCCGGGACGCGCGTCCATGTCACGGTGATTCCCGATGCCGAGCCCGAGGTCAAGGTCATCACCCAAGGCGTCGCCGAGTTCAACCTGTACCAACCGGACCAGATCGTCGCGCTCGGCGGCGGGGCGGTGATTGACGCCGCCAAGATCATGAAGCTGAAGTATGAATCGCCACAGGCCGACCTGGAAGAGCTGGGCGCGCCGTTTCTCGACATCCGCAAGCGGGTGGTGCAGTACCCGACAGAAAAGATCAACCACACGCGCTTGATTGCCATTTCCACCACCAGCGGCACGGGCAGCGAAGTGACCCCGTTTGCCGTCCTGACCGACAAAGAACGCGGGCGCAAGGTCACCCTCGCCGACTACTCGCTGACTCCCGATGTTGCCATCGTGGACCCGCAGTTCGTGATGTCCATGCCCAAAGGCCTGACCGCGGACACAGGCATTGATTGCCTGACTCACGCGCTGGAAGCGGCGGTTTCCATTTATGCCTCACCCTATACCGACGCCAACGCGATGCAGGCCCTTCAACTGGCATTCAAGTACCTGCCGGTTTCCTATGAGCATCCGCGCGACGAAGAAGCGCGCACCATGATGCACAACGCCGCCTGCATTGCGGCGATCGCCTTCGCCAACGCGTCGGTGGGTGTGAACCATGCGCTGGCGCATGCTTTCGGCGCGCGCTTCCACGTCGCCCACGGCCGGGCCAATGCGCTGATGTTGCCGCATGTGATCGCGTTTAACGCATCGGTGCCCACTAAGTTCATGCCGTCGCCCAACCAGCGGGCCTATAGCGCTCACAAGAAATATGCGGCGATGGCGGACCTGCTCGGGTTGGGCGGAGAGACGGTGGAGGAAAAGGTCGCCCACCTCGTGCTGGCGATCGAACAGTTGCTCGACCGGCTGGCGTTTCCGCGTTCCATCGCGGAGTTGGGAATCTCGCAGGAGGAATTCGAGCGTGCGCTGCCCGACCTGGCCAGGATTGCGTTTGACGATCCTTCCTGGCGGTCGAACCCGCGCATGCCGCTGATGAGCGAATTGGTGGAGCTGTTGTGGAGCGCGTATCACGGGCGCGGCGCGGCCAAACCAACCGGCGCCTGAGATCGGTGTCCCACATCTGCCCGCCGTTGGCGGATGTGGGTGTTTTCGGTCGTGCAGGAAGGTGTCTGTGTCATAGCTCGATTTCGCGCGTTGCAGTGGTCCAAAAGCGAACCGAAACCAGCCGCGGAGCGGCGAAATTCGTTAGCCCAGCGCGGCAGCGGTGGGAAAAGTGGAACAGAACTCGTGAGCGCCAGCGGCGCGGTACGGCTATGACGCAGACACAGGACGGCACTGCGAGCAATGGCGGTCAGTTCTACGGAAGGCACCATGACGACAGATGCTCACGATCGTGAATCGCTCTCCCTTGGAGACTCTCTCTTCCTCTACCTGGAACGCGAGGGCATGCCGCTGAACGTGGCCTCGGTCAGCGTATTTGAGGGCGTGATTCCGTTCACCGCGTTTAGCCGATTCATCGCCTCCAAGTTGCCGATCGTGCCGCGCTACCGCCAACGGATCGCCGTGCCGCCGTTCAATATCGGGCTGCCGGCATGGGAAAACGATCCCCATTTCAACCTGCGCAATCACCTCCGGCAGGTGACGCTCAAGCGCGGCACCGACGCCGAGTTCAAGGCCGCCGCCGCCCACATCCTGAGCGCCAACATGGACCGCAGCCGCCCGCTCTGGGACCTTACGCTGGTGCGCGGCTTGCAAGGCAATCGCACCGGCTTCATCATCCGCATCCACCACTGCATGGCGGATGGCATCTCCGGCATTGGGCTGATGAACGCGCTCATGGACCAGAGTCCGGTTGCGCCGCGCCTGTCCAAGAGTCCGCCGCTTCCTGCGCTGCCGCCGTCGGCGCCGCCGGCGCTGCTCGATAGCTTCCTGGACGCATGCTTCTCCGGCGTGCAGCGGGTGCTGACGGCGCAATCGGAGCTGTTAAGCATCGCCGAGCGCCTCATCGCCAGCGCCGGAGCCAAGCCCGCGCCAGCGAATGGGGAGGCGCAGGGCGCGGATGTTTCCGATGCAGCCGTTCCGCTGATGGACCAGTTGAGCCGCCTGATCCCCGAGGTCGGGGCGCCGGCGGAGCGCCTGCCGTTCAACACCATCTGCCGCGGCCCGCAGAAGTTCTGTTGGACGGAAATTTCCATGGCCGAGTTCAAGGCGGTCAAGCAGGCATGCGGCGCTACTTTCAATGACGTCGCCCTGGCGGCCATGGTTTCCGCGGTGCGGCGCTATGCCGAACTGCACGGCGTGCGGGTCAAGGGACGCGCCCTGCGGATCGTGGTCCCGGTCAACGTGCGCGGCAACGACGACGCCAGCGAGCTGGGCAATCGCATCACCTTTCTGCCGGTCACGTTGCCGCTCGATATCAAGAGTCCGCGGAAGCTGCTGCTGGCCGTCCGCGAGCAGATGACGCTGCTGAAAAACGCGCGCCTGGCGGAGCTGGTCGGCGTTGCCGGTACTATGCTGGGCACGATTCCGAGCCCGCTGCAGGCGCTGCTCGGGCCGCTGATCAGCCAGTTGCCGATCAGCCTGTGCAATCTGATTTGCACCAACGTGCGCGGCCCGGCGGCGCCGCTCTACCTGCTCGGCCACCAGATGCTGGCCTGCTATCCCTACGTGCCGATCGGCGGGGAAATGGGCATGAACTGCGCCGTGCTCACCTACAACGGCACCGCGTTTTTCGGCTTTACCGGCGACGTGCACGCCATCCCGGACCTGGAGCAGTTCGAAAAGTTGCTGAACCAGAGCTTTGCGGAGTTGCGCAAGCGGTTGGCTGGTCCCGCGCCGCGGCAGAAACGCGCACCGGCGGGGAACCAAGTTGCCGCAGAAGCGCCAACGCCGCCTCCCGCCGAGGCCCCGCCGGTTCAGCCGCGAGCCGCCGCCACCCCAGTAGCCGCCGTCGCTTAACGCTTCGACTTGCGGCGGCGGGCGCGTGGCTTTGGTTTTTTCACGCGCGCTTCCAATTCCGCCACACGCCGGCGGAGTTCCTGTACGTCGCCCGCTTCACCGCGGTTGCCCTGCACCAGGCCGCTGACCGTCTCCAGCGGCGAGAGCGCGGCGGAGCGCACACTGGTAAATCCGGACTGCACCGCGTCCTGCAGTTTCGAATAAGCGTCGAAGGCCGACTTCACGAATTCGCGGCGCACCACATCGGAGGTCATGATCAGCTTCCGCAGCAGATCCAGCGGCAGGCCGGCGGGCTCGTCGCGCGCGTCCTCCAGAATGATCTGGGTCAGGGTGACGCGGGTCAGGTCCTGGCCCGTCTTGGCATCCACTACCTGGACGTCAGTCCCATTTCGGATCAGGGCCGCGATGTCCTCCAGGTTGACATAGCGGCTGGCGGAGGTGTCGTAGAGTCTGCGGTTTGCGTATTTCCTGATTACGACCTTGGCCGTTTTCACCTTTCCGCCTCCCCGGTGCACTGCAACAAATTCTACGGAATATATTGACACAATCCTGCGAAAAGACTAGCTTTTACTCAAATGCTGCAATGCAGCAAATCGGAGGCTATCATGCCAAGAGAGACCAAGCCCCGTCCCGCCGCCCATCCCCGGCCCTCGTCCGTACTTTCCTTGCTGACCGGATGGGTGCAACAGGGCGTGGAAAGCTTTTTTGCCACGCAGCGCGTGCTGGTGGATGTCGCCATGCGCCAGAACGCGGTTGCCATGAAGACCCTGCGGGAAGGAATGTCGGACCCGGAGAATTCGCCGGTGGCGATCCTGGCCGAGCTGGCTGTCGAAGGAACATCCAGCTTCGTGGAAGCGCAGAGAATCCTTCTCAACATGGCGCAGCAGGAGAGCGAGATCATCATGAACGGCGTCAAGGAGCGTGTCGCCGGGAACATGCCGATGACGGCGATGAGCGATCTGCTGCGGCGCAGTATCGGTACCTTCATCAAGATGCACGAGGACTTCCTGAAGATCACCAGCAAGCAGACCATCGGTTGGCTGGAAGACGTCAAAGTCGGAAAGGGATTCCAGGGCGCGCATCTGGTGGAGTTCGCCCGCGAAGGCATGGACAACTTCGTCCAGGCGCAGAAGAAGTTCCTCGACGTGGTTGCCCAGGAAACCGCCAAGGTGACGTCCGCGAAGCCGGAAGTCATGAAGCACGTGAAGCCGACGGAAATGTCGAAGCTCGCGCGGGAAGCCACCGATGCGTTCATCGAGGCGCAGAAGCGGCTGCTCGACGTTGTCGGCCAGCAGATGAACGTCAACCTGAAAGCGGCGACCAAGACGTTCAAGATGCTGGCGCCCTCGCGGCTTTTGCCCATCGCCAATCTGACGGGCGAAGGCGTCAAGAGCTTCGTCAATGCCGAGAAGTCGTTGATCGAGTCGATGATCAAGCCGCGCAACGGCGCCAAGGTGGTGAGCATGGGCGAGCGCCGCAAGCGGCCCGCCCGGCACAAGGCTGAAAAGGTCCAGGTGGCTCGTGTCGGCGCTTAGCCCGAGCCCTTAGAACGGGTGGATGCTTGCGCTCCTCGAGTGACGTGCCGTTGCCCGGCAGCGGCACGTCGTTTCGAAAAGCTTGCACATTTGCGGCTCGTGCGTTATATCTCGTCACGTGCGAACGTGGAATCGCGCATCCCCCATTCATAGCAACGTCCAGGATTGAACTGCGTCCATTCACCTGCCGTGCATGCTTAAGCTGTTCCGGCTTGCGGGCGCGGGCGCAGTTGTCGGTCGAGCGAAAACGGGTTACGTGACCAAGAGACTAGAAGTTACGCGACGCTGCGCCATCAAACCGGCGCCTCCGGCTCAGGTGCACAAGCATGTGGATGACGCCCATCTTCCCATTTGGAACGAGGCGCTCTTCGGAGCCGAACTCCTTCTCTTGCACGCCTCCCCCGTTTACTACGGCTTGGGAGTGCCGCATGGTGATGGCTCCGCCGTGGTGGTCATCCCCGGTTTTCTCGGCACCGACGTGTATGTTACCCACCTGAATTCCTGGCTGCGGCGCATCGGCTATCGCGCCCACTTTTCCGGCATCGGGATCAATGCCGATTGTCCCAACCTGTTGATCCAATACCGCGTGACCAAGACGATCGACCTGGCCAGGGCAGAGTCGGGCCGCAAGGTCCACTTGATCGGGCACAGCCTGGGTGGATTGATCGCCCGTTCGGTGGCGGCACAAAGGCCCAACGATATCGCGTCCGTTACCACTCTGGCCGCGCCCTTCCGCAAGTCGATTGTGCATCATTCGGTTTTCCACGCCGCCAAGGAAGTCCGCCGGAACATCCTGAGCGAGCACGGCCCGCGGGTGTCGGCCCATTGCTACACGTCGCGCTGCACCTGCGATTTCGTGAACTACCTGCGCTGCCGGCTGCCGAAATCCATCATCCAGACTTCCATCTACACCCGCCACGACGGCATTGTGGACTGGCGTTACTGCCGCAGCGGCCACCCCAATACTGATTTCGAAGTTTCCGGCACCCACATCGGGCTGGTCTTCAATCCTTCGGTTTACTCCATCATCGCCGAGCGGCTCGCCTGGATTGATTCGCAACACGCGTGATTCACGCCGGCGCGGCCGTGGCACCCGCCCGATCCGGCAGCAACCGGTCCAGCAGCGCTTGTTCGCAACGCACCCACATGCGGCTGCCGTAGAGCAGGGCACTGCACTGTAGCGTCAGCCAATCCATGGTCCGGAAGGGGGACCGGAAGGCGGCGGGATTGGCCAGCCATCGCTGCGCCAGATGCCGCACGATCGCGAACCCGGTCCCGCCGGTGGACCCGCCGATGTCCGCCACAATGCCATCCAGCGTGAACAGCACCTTCGACAGCATGATCAAAGGAGCAGGGAAGCGGATGCCCTGCACCGCCAGTTGTTCCAGCAGGCGCATGATGTCGGCGCCGCCGGGCAACCGCGTCGCCGGCATCTCCTCCAGGTAGCGAGCGACGGAACAGCGAATCATCCCCGCCTGCGGCGAGCGGCTGCGGATCGGGTGTTGGCTGAGTTCCCGCACCGCATTGGCCGCGCCCACCGGATCGCGCAAGGTCATCGTCAGGAACAGCAGCGCGAGATGGCGGCGCTGGCGATGCGTGAGTCGTTCGCGCAGCGCCCAATCGATGATGATCAGTTCTCCGCTTTCGCTGTTGTACAGCAGGTTGCCGGCATGGGGATCGGCGTGAAACACGGTCTGCTCGTCGGCCGCGAATAGAGGCGCCGCGACCAGTGCTTCCACCAACTGCTCGGCGATCCGGCGGCGCCGCCAATCCGGCAAGTGCGCAGCGGCGTTCGTCACCTTCGCGCCGAATTCTTCCGTCAGGGCGGTGATGGTGGATGTGCACAGCGGCTGCAAGACTCGGGGCACGCGCACACCCGGCATGGATTCATACTGCTTCCACGCTTCCAGCAGGGTTTTCTGCTCGCGCGGGAAATCCACTTCGTGCTGCAGCAGGCGCCGGACTTTGTTGAAGGTGTCAGGAATCACATGGCGGGGAAAGCCATACTCGCGGTGGCGTGTCCCGAACCATTGCGCCAGGTCATGGAGGAACTCCATGTCCTCGGCGAAGCAATCGGGAATATGCGGTTTCAAGACTTTGAAAACGCCGCGTTCCAGCTTGCCGGTTGCCGGGTCGCGCCAGGTAAAACGCACCACCGCGCTGACGCTGGCTTCCGACAGGATGCCGGGCCTGATTTGGACCTCGAACTCCGTCAGCCGCGCTCCCAATTCCCGGCGGATGAGGGTCGCCATGTCTTCCGGGCGGACGTCGCGAATCCCGTTCTCCAGCTTCGCCAGCGCGTTCCTCAACGCGGGACCCAAGTGCCGGTTGCGCGCAATCACCTGCCCCAGCTTTTGCAGCCCCGGCACTTTCGCGATCAGGCGCAGCAAGCGTGCTTCCGGCGTGCTTTTCGGCGGGAGTTCCAGTTGCTCCAGGAGTTTGGGGGCAAGCCGGCCGGCGGAGAGATGGGTCACCACGAACATCATGGCGTCGCGGACCGGCGCGCGCCAGGCGGCATAGGTCTCTGGAACCAGCGCCTCCACCGGCACGATGTCGTGGACGATCCATCGCGCCATGGCTTCGCGCAATTGCGGGCCTGCCGGGCTGCGCAGCGCGGATTCAATCAATCGGATCCGCTCGGCGCTGTCGGCCTCGGCCGGCAGGTATGCCGCGACCGCCGCGCGCAATTGCTCCGGCGTCATCCGGCGTAACTGATCTTCGATCAGCGACGAATTCACGAGCGACTCCGTGGCGTATCCACACCGCGCCGCCATGATCCTAATCCTTGCTCGCTGCGCGCGCAGTGACGGCGCGTCGCTGCGGAAACTTTCCACGCCTGACGTTCCAATTTGGTAAACGCGCGGGGATGAATCGCGAGTACGCAATCGATTTTGTGCCGGATTTCGGCGTTACGTCGCTTACAAAAATTTACGCTTCATGGCGGTTGACAGCGCTTGACAGAGTCTCGCGCCGGGCTTAAATTGCCGCTCGCGTTTTTTTTGTCACCTGCGGCAACCAGTGGGGGTTGGCGCAGGACTGGTTGTCTGCCGCGTTCGTCCATTCCAATAAAGTAAGCCGGCCCAAAGTCCCTACGGTCAACAGCTAGCTCAAAGGAGAGGGCAGCGATGCGACTTTCTTCGTTCCAACCATCCACCACCCAACCAACAACCGAGCGCAGCGCGATATGTCTTTCGCCTCTTGCGACTACCGGGCCAATACAACTTTTTCTCGAGAAAGGAAAATCCGTTATGACGCAGCAGCGCAGCAGGAGAAGTGTTACACGCCACCTCGCAGGGGCTATCGTGGCGCTCGGATTGTTTACTTTCAGCTTGGCCGCACTCGCGACTCAGCCGAACGACGCTTTTCCGGTCAGCTACAACATGCGGCGCATCGGACATGCTGATTTGCAGGGCCGCACGGCGTATCAGCCGACGCTCCACACCATCAACGGGCGCGTGTATCTCTTCGTCGGTCACTTCGGCGGCACCACCAAGGCCGGGTTGCCGAATGGCGGCACCACGATCGTTGACGTCACCGATCCGGACGAACCGCAGCAAGTGAACTTCATCCCGTCCAACGGGTCGCAGATGGTTCGCGTCTGTGACGGCGGTGTCATCGGTTCGGCTAGCTCCTATTACATGCTGCGCAATACCAGCAACACTCACGAGGTCTGGGACGTCACCAATCCCGCCAGCGCGACGCGGCTTTCCGTCATCCAGCAAAGTTCCACCGCCTTGTTCACCAACACCCACAAGAACTGGTGGGAGTGCGATACCGGGCTCGCGTTTATTGTTGCGGGTGCCGGCGCGGCATCCGCCAGCCCCGACGGCTGGACCACCAATCAGCACATCAAGATCTACGATCTCAGAGACCCCTCCAATCCCGTCTACATCCGCGATATCGGCTTGGTCGGCCAGAATCCCGGTTCGTCGGTCACGACCGCGACCTCCGGCGTTCACGGGCCGATCTCGATCAAGAACAATCCGATCACCGGCGAGGCGGTAAACCGGATTTACATCCCCTACGGCACGTCATCCAATGGCGTGTTCCAGATCGTCGACCGGCTGAAGGTTCTTCCTCCCACCTTTGGTGGCACCTGGAATGGATTACGGCCGACAAATCCGACCGACGACGATCTGCGTTCGCTCGTCGTTGGCTCGATGGATATGACGCCCAGCGAGGGTGCCCACACCTCGTTCCCCATCTTTGGCATGAAGTTGAAGCATTACCAGGGATTCACCAGCAGTTCGACTCGTGATTTGGTTGCGCTCATCTCGGAGGAAGTCGACAACCACTGCATAGGAGCGCCTCACTTCGGTTACCTGGTCGACGCAACCAGGGCGGTCGGAGCGGGGGGAGCCTCGGCGGGAGAAAATCACCCCATGGTGATCTCGACCATGCAGGTTCATGACGACTCGGCTCGCCCTGACTTCTGCACCCGCGGCACGCGCTTTGGCACGCACTCGACCAACGAGTCGTTCTACGCGCCGTACTACGGCAAACTGCTGTTCATCGCGTACTTTGATGGTGGTTTGCGGGTCTTTGATATCCGCAATCCGTATCGCCCGAAGAACGTGGCGTACTTCATTCCGAATGTCACGCCAAATACGATCCCAACGGCCGTGACCATCAATGGCGTACCCCAGAGTTTCTTGGACGTTTCCACCGACAATGCGGAGGTCGACGACCGGGGTCTGATCTATATCGTCGACCGCGTGGGCGGTGGAGCGGACATCTTGAAACTCACCGGCGACGCCCGCGACATCGTGGAAGGCGATGATGACGACGGCCACCACGACGGCCACCACGACGGTGGTGATCACGATCACTGATTGCGGTTAATGTTCGATGGGCGGAATCCTGCGGCAACGCATGGATTCCGCCCTTTTTCCCCGATACAATAGCAATTGGTGTGAAAATCGGGAGCAGAGCGCTCGCGGTGTTCGTTCTCTTGGCCTGCGCCAGTACGACGGCGGTGGCTCTGGCGCCGCGGGCTGTCTCGCATGACCCTCCCCGCAGCCACCAGGTGCGAAAGGCAAAGCCCAAGCCCGTTGCGGCTGTGCCCGCTCCGCCGCCGGCCGCACCGCTCCACGTTACCTATGAAGACGGTTTGCTATCCATCTCGGCCCAGAACGCGCCGCTGAGTGACATTCTGGCCCAGTTGCACCAGCGCACCGGCGCCACCATTGACGCTCCCGCCGATATGAACGAGCGCATTGTCGTGGAGCTTGGCCCCGGGCCCGCGGTGCAGGTGGTCGCCGCGCTGCTGGAGGCAACCCATTTCAATTACGTGATTGCCGGCGCCGCCAACAAGCCAGGCGCGGTGCAGAGCATTCAGTTGACGGTGAAACCTTCCTTGGATACGGAGGCCGTGGCGCCCGCTCCTGCGCCAGAGGGGGATCGCCCGTCGGCGCCGCAAGCCAGCACGAAGGCCAACCTCACCGGGGGCGACGAAGGGGTTTGGGACGATGTCGAAGTGCCCGCCGCCACGCCTGCTCCGCCGGCCGATACTGCCGCGCGTCCTCCGCAGTAGCGCCGCGTTCCTTGCGTCAATTCCTACGACTGCGCGCCCGCCGCAGAGTTTTCAAACATGTCGTGCAACTTCGTGATCTCGACCACGTCCTGAACGCGCTTGTTCGGGTTGATGAATTTCAGGTCGCCGCCGCCGCCCTTCGCCGATGCCCATACGCTGACAAATGCGCCGATGCCGGTGCTGTCCACCTGGAGCACATTGGCCAGGTCCACCCGGATCGGTTTGTGTTCGGCAAGCAAGCCGCGCACCGTCCTCGAGAATTGCGTCCAGGACTGCAGGTTCACTTTTCCGGTGCAATGCACAATGATTTTGTCGGGTTGGCGTTCGGTTTCCATCAGCAGTACTGGGCTTGCATTGGCCACGGCATCACCCCCGTCCAGCGAATCAGGATTTTACACTGCTGGGAATCATAAACAACGCGTCCCACGCGATTCTAAGTTCCGCGGTTGCAGCCGCGACATCGGCAGCTTCGGCGACCGCGGCGATCACCGCCGCCCCCGCCGCACCCGCTTCCACGATGCTCCTCAAGTTTCCAACATGGATGCCGCCAATGGCGACCACGGGCAGCTTCACGTCGCCGCAGATACGGGCCAGTTCGCCCAGGCCCAGGGGCGGCGCGGCGTCGGCTTTGCTGGCGGTGGAGAAGATGGGGCCGACTCCCAGGTAGTCGGCGCCGGCCTCGCAGGCGGCGAGAGCCTCGTCGTAGCAGGTGGCGGAAGCCCCGACAATCATGCCCCGCGGCAGCGAACGCCGGATGTCGCGCACCGCGGCATCGCCGCGGCCGACGTGCACACCGTCGGCGCCGATGGCAGCGGCGATTTCAACCCGGTCATTCACTATCAGCGGAACGCCGCTTTTTCGGGCGATGGACAGGAGGCGCGAGGCGGTGGCGGCAAACTCGGCGTCGGGCATCGTTTTGTCGCGGAACTGCAGGACGGTGGCGCCGCCGCGCACCACAGCTTCGGCAATCGCGAGGTGATCGCGGCCCAGGTGCGGCAGCGTCGTGGTGATGACGTACACCCGCAGATCCACCTTCATGCCGCGACCTCGATGCGCGCCCCCGCGCGCAGTGCCTCCGGGGTCAATTGCGCCAGGGCATCGTAAAGCCGGACGTGGAACGTGCCGGGGCCGGGCGACCCCTGGGCGGCGATTTCACCGGCCAGTCCGAAGGCGCTGAGCGCCGAAGCCGCCGCCAGCAGCCAATCTCCCTCGACCGCCGCATAGGCCGCCGTCACCGCCGTGGACATACAGCCCGTGCCGGTCACCCGGCTCATCAGCTCGTGGCCGTTCGAGACGCGTGCCACGCGGGTGCCGTCACTCACCATGTCGGTGCCTCCGGTAATGGCGGCGACGCAACCGAATTTGCGCGCGCAGGCGGCGGCGACCTCGGCGCGATCGCCCGCGGCGCCCACCGACTCAACTCCGCTGATGCTGGCCTGGTCTCCCGCCAGCGTGGCGACCTCCGCCAGGTTGCCGCGAACGATGGAAACGGAAAGCTGTTCCAGCAGGCGGAGCGCGCTCTCGGTGCGAAAGCGCGTCGCACCGGCGCCCACCGGGTCGAGCACGATGGGGATGCCGCGCAGATTCGCGCGCCGGCCCGCCAGCAGCATGGAATCCACCTGCTCCGCCCACAGTGTCCCCAGGTTGAGCACCAGCGCGTGCGCCGCGCCCGCCATTTCGTCCACCTCCTGGCGGGCATGCGCCATCACCGGCAATGCGCCGGCGCACAGCGTAATGTTGGCGGTTTCGTTCATCACCACCAGATTCGTGATTTGGTGGACCAGGGGCTTGTGGGAGCGCACCCTGGTCATGATGTCCGCAGCTCGGTTTGCGAGGTCGTTCATGGTTGTCATTGGGCGAGGACGATTGTAGTCCCGCACTGGAACCGTTCAACACGTCTGGGCTGCGCCCGCCGTTGCAGCCACATTTCCAGAGTGGTACAAGTCAGAGAAGGACATGGCGGAAAAACTTACCGAGCGCTTGCGCCGAACGGTCGCGCCCCTGTGGGACGCACAGCACCGGCATCCGTTCGTGCGCGGCATCGGCGAGGGCACGCTCGACCTGGAGCGTTTCAAGTTCTGGGTGCGCCAGGATTATGTTTTTCTGATCGAGTACGCGCGCGTGGTGGCGCTGGCGGCGGCGCGCAGTCCGGAGCTGAGAACGATCGCGAAATTCGCCACGCTGCTGAGCGAGACCGTCAACACCGAGATGCGCCTGCACCGTGCCTACGCCGCCGAGTTCGGCATCAGCACCACCGAACTCGAGCACGAGATTCCAGCGCCCTCCACGCGCGCCTACGCGGATTTCCTGCTGCGCGTTGCCTCCACCGGCGACTACGCCGAACTGGTCGCAGCCCTAGTGCCGTGCATGTGGGGCTTCAGCGAGATCGGATTGCGGCTGGCGAAGCTGCCCACGCCCGCCGACCAGCGCTACGCGAAGTGGATCGCGATGTACGCGTCGCCGGAGTTTGCCGAGCTGGCGCGCTGGTGTCGCGAGCTGCTCGACGAGGTGGCCGCCGGCTTGCCCGAGCGCCAATGGGCTCACTTGGAAGAGATTTTCCTGACCAGCAGCCGCTACGAGTGGCAGTTTTGGGAGATGGCATGGAAACAAGAGCGATGGCCCGTGTAAGCATCCCGCGCGTGTTGATCATTGCCGGTTCGGATTCCAGCGGCGGCGCCGGCATCCAGGCGGATCTGAAGACCGTGTCCGCGCTCGGCGCCTTCGGCATGACCGCCATCACCGCACTGACCGCGCAGAACACCACCGGCGTGCTCGGGATCGTGGAGGTTGCGCCGGAATTCGTTGCCTTGCAGATTGATGCCTGCGTCAACGACGTCGGCTGCGATGCGGTGAAAACCGGCATGCTGGCGAATGTGCCCATCATTGAGGCGGTGGCCGCCGGCATCGCGCGCCACAAGCTGCGCCGCGTGGTGGTGGATCCGGTGATGATCGCGAAGAGCGGGGCGCATTTGCTGAAGCCGGAAGCGGTGGCGGCGTTAAAGGCGAAAATGTTGCCGCTCGCGATGGTGGCCACGCCCAACCTCCATGAGGCGGGGGCGATCGTAGGGCGTCAGATTCACGACCTGGCCGGAATGAAGGAAGCGGCGCGCGCCATTCGCGACCTGGGGCCGGAGAACGTAGTGGTCAAGGGGGGGCACCTAGCGGGTGTCGCCGCCGACGTGCTCTATGACGGCAAGGAGTTCACCGAATTCCGCGCCGACCGCTTCCCCAGCAAGCACACCCACGGCACAGGCTGTATTTTCGCGTCGGCGATCGCGGCCAACCTGGCGCACGGGCGAGGCGTGCGCGAAAGCGTCGCCGCGGCGAAGGAGTTCATCACCTCCGCGATCCGCAACGGGCTGGCCATCGGCAAGGGCTGTGGCCCGGCCAATCCGATGGCGGGCATCACGCGCGACGCCACCGAGGTGCCCTGATGCAGCACGTCCACGCTGGAAGAATTGCCGGAATTTGGTATCTGCAATTCCGCAGTTCCCCAATTCCGCCATTGGCAGCCGCCTTGACACAGGGCCCAGAAGCACGCGTCACAGACAATCGCAGCGAAGTGCGATAGAGGGAGGTTCATGGCTCGAATCCCGCGATCTGAAGCCGCTGGGACGGCCGGCTCCGGCAACATCTTCTTTACCCGCGACCGCTACGAGCGCGCGCTGGAAGCGATCCGGGTCCGGTTGCGGCGCCGCGCCGTCGCCGATTATTCCTGGCTGCCCGACCTGGTGGAAGTCGGCGGATTCCACTACGAGTCGGGAGAGCGATTGTTCGAGCCATGGACGGCCTCGCTCAAGGCCCTTCTCGGCGACGCCATCCAGCCGCTGCTCCAGGAAACCTGGGGTTACATTGCGCGCGCGGCGGCCGAGAAATTTGCCGCCCTCGTCAACGGCGTGCTTTCGGAACGCGATCGCATTCGCATCGAGCAGGCCTACACGCGCCTCAAGTTCCCGGTGGCCAGCGTGAATCCGGACGGCATATCGGCCGGCACGGCGGGGGGAAGCTCCGACGCTTCAGTGCACCAGCACACCTGCTCGAAATGCGGCATGCCGTTCCGGCACGATGCGTGGGAATGTGAGCCGCCCAACGACACGTTCTGCAACCTGTGCGCGGAAGAAGTGATGGGCCCGATGCCGATCTTTGCCCAGCGCTGGTCCGCACGTGAGGATATTCAACCCGACGAACTCGCCGCCCGTGCTCGTGCCGGAGCGTCCCCTGACGAGACGGAGCACGAAACCACGCCGCCAACGCAACACAGCGCGCCGAAACCGGACGTCGTTCCCGATCCCACCCAGCGCGGCCTCGCCAAGGTGGCGGGCATGGACGATCTCAAGGCGCTGCTCTACGACGAAGTCGTCTCCGCGCTGCGCGAACCCGAAGACCTGCAAGCCTACGGCCTCACCATTCCCAACGGCATTCTCCTGTTCGGTCCGCCGGGCTGCGGCAAGACCTACATCGCGCGCCAGCTTGCCGAGGAACTCAACTTTTTCTTCAAGGAAGTCTTTCCCTCCGAGATCGGCAGCACTTTCATTCACGAGACCACCCTGAAGATCCGCGAAACCTTCGATACCGCCTCCGATCACGCTCCTGCCCTGCTGTTTGTCGACGAGTTCGAATCCATGGTGCCGGCGCGGCGCTCGCTGGGCGCCCATCAGCACCATACCTCGGAAGAAGTCAGCGAGTTTCTCAAGCAACTGGAATCGTGCGCGCAACGCCGCATCGTCCTGATCGCGGCCACCAACGAGCCGTGGAAGATCGACCCCGCCGTCATCCGCACCGGCCGTCTCGACAAGCTCATCTATGTGCCCGCGCCCGACGCCCCCGCGCGCGCCGCCATGTTGCGCTTCCATCTTTATGGCCGCCGGCAATGCGAGGGCATTGATGTCGTGGCGCTGGCCGATACCTTGCCCGGGTATTCCGCCAGCGATCTCAAGCTGCTGGTGGACGAAGCCGCGCGCCGCGCCCGCAAAGCCCGCCGGCCGATTTCCGAGGACGATCTGCGCCACGCCGCCCGCGAGCTGGTGCCCGCCTCGGTCACGCCCCGCGACGAATTGCGCTTTCTCGCCTTCGGACAGCGCGGCGTCAAGTTGTCCAGCTATAAGGTTGCCAACGACATTGCCTCCGCCTTGCGTACCGTCAGCGCCGCGGCCGCGCGGCGCCGCGTGCAACTGGTTATGGGCTGATTCCGCGCCCGTTTCGCTTCCCGTTTCCGTACTGGTCACAGTGCTAGGTGATGGCAGTCACTGCGCGATTTTCCGGCGTGCGTAGACTTTGCAAGTGGTCGGGTTATCAGACCACTTGCCTAAACCCTTTGGCCAGCACCCTCAAACCGCCCTTCGAGGTCCGCAAGGACAAGGTCTACGACCAGGTCGCGCGGAAGCTCGAACAGTTCATCCGCCAGGAACTGAAGCCCGGTGACAAGCTCCCTTCGGAAAGGGATCTGGCGCAATCGTGCAAAGTCAGCCGCAGTTCCATCCGGGATGCCATGCGCAGGTTGGAATTGATGGGGCTGGTGGAGCCGCGTCAGGGCGCCGGCACCATCGTTCGTGATGCATCCCCGGATGCGATGGTCAACCCCCTGTTCTCCGCCCTGATGAGCAAACGCAAGCACATTGTCGAGCTGCTCGAGGTCCGTACGATCATCGAGCCGCCCATCGCGGCGCGCGCCGCCCGGCACATCACCCCCGAACAGTTGGCTCGCATGGAAGAGATCCTGCGCCGCCACGGCGAGAAGGTGACGCGGGGCGAGCCGGCCATGGAAGAAGACTCGGAGTTCCATTACACCATCGCCATGGCGGCCAACAACTCCGTGTTGTTGCACGTGATCGACGTTTTGATGGATCTGCTCCGGGAAAGCCGGGAACGCAACATGCAGGTCGAAGGCCGTCCGCAAAAGTCCTTCGAGGGCCACCAACGCATTTTTACGGCACTGTCCCGGGGAGACGCCAAGGCGGCCGAAGCCGCCATGCGCCGGCACCTGGAAGCAGTCACGCAACTCGTACTCAAACAGCAATAAACGAATGGAGGTCGCCAGATGGGCCAGCTATTTGCGATCGAAATTATCTACCGTGGGGTCTTCCAAAAGACTCTGGCGAAGAACATCTGCCGTGGAATCGTCCTGGCCGCCCACAACGAGGGCAAACCAGGGCTTTCCTTTGGCCGTTACGGGGACAGCCCGGAGCGGAACGGCATTCCCGCCAAGAGCTTTGCCATCGTCGCCACCGACGATGAGACCCTGGAAAAGGGAATGGCTCAGTACGAGCCCAAACAAACCGACGTCACCGTTGTCCTGGACGACACGCTCTGCAAAGGGCTCGAGTCCTGGGGCTGGTACGGTGTGCAGACCGTGACCGAGCACCTGAAGCCGGGCGCGACCCTGATCGTCACCTCCCTGGAGCAGCCCACTACGCTGCTCAAGGCGCTCCACACCACCGATAACCCCTACAAGCTTGGCGTCGTCCGCGGCGTTACCAGCTTCTCCGGCATGTGGGTCTTCAAGGACGATCACACGGACGTTCGCATCCTGGGCGCCATCGCCAAGGCGCAGCCGGAACTGATGAAGTTCTCGTCGCTGGAGAAATTCATCAGCGAGAAGCTCAAGAACACGTTGAAGGTCACCTCGGCCCGCACCGCGTTCGACAAGTTCTCCACCGTTCAGGTCAAGCCGGGAACCGGCAGTAAGGAAAAATTGCAGCACTTCGATCTGATCGGTTCTTCCGCTATGCGCCTAGGCGTCTCCATCCCGGGCCAGGGGCAGGGTGGTCCCTATCCCGATCCGGTCACCCAGCAGGCGGGCGGCTTCCGGCCAGTCCGCAATGACAAGCTGAAGAAGGCGACCACCCGCACCCTGCGCCCGGTCGTCAACTTCGAGACCTGCACCAAGTGCACGTTGTGCTGGCTGAACTGCCCGGATGGGTCGTTCGATGTCACGCCCGACGGCACCTACGACGCGAACCTCGACGCATGCTGCGGTTGCGGCATTTGCGAAGCGGTTTGCCCGGTGCCCGACTGCATCCGCATGGTTCCGGAAACCGCGTTCGCCGATAGCGCCAGCCAGTGGGAAGCCTTCCGCAAGGACAAGGCCGCCTACAAAGCTTCGTTGCACAAGCTGGTGGCTGCTCCGCCGGCCCAGCGTACGCATGGTTACCGTTTCAAGGGACAGTACAAGGACCAGGCAGCCAAGGCCCTGGAAATCGCCCAGCAAAGCTAGCTCAGAAGGAGATTCGTATGGCAACAATGGCAGTGGCAGAACAAAAACAAGTCGAACAGGAAGCCCTGATTACGGGTTCCGAAGCCATGGCGATCGCCTGCAAGCTGGCTGACGTGGACGTAGTCACGGCTTATCCGATTCGCCCCTACGACACGGTCATGCAGTTCATCACCCAGCTCAACGCTGACGGCGAGATGGACTGCGAGTTCATCGTGGCGGAAGGCGAACACTCACAATTTGAAATCGTCAAACATGCCTCCATTTGCGGCGCCCGCGTTTTCTGCGGCAGCAGCGGTGTGGGCTGGATGTATGCCATGGAAGCCCTCACGGTCACCCCGGCGCTGCGCGTGCCGATGATCGCCATGGTGGGCAACCGCGCGCTGGATGACCCCGGCGCTTTCGGTACCGAACACAATGACGCTCTTGCCGTCCGCGACCTGGGTTGGCTTTTGACCTGGGTGGACAGCGGCCAGGAGTGCCTCGACACCACCCTCATCGCTTATCGCGTGGCCGAAGACAAGCGCATGATGGTGCCCTGCGCCATCAGTTGCGACGGCGCCTTCCTCACCCACTCGCAGTCGCTGATCAAGATTCCCTCGAGCGAGCAGGTCAAGAAGTTCCTGCCCCGCTACGATCGCGGCGATCTGCTCATGCACCCGGACAACATCATCTCCATCGCTCCTCAGGTCAACGAGGACTGGGTGATGGAAGTCCGCAAGCAGAACTACGCCGTCACCGAGCGCTCCATGGACGTCATTCGCGAAGCCTATACCGACTTCGAGAAGATCTTTGGCCGCAAGTACGGCAACCCGTTCTTCGAGGAATTCATGACCGAGGATGCGGACGTCGTTCTGCTCGGCATGGGCACCATGTCGATGCCGATGCACGTCGCCATCCGCGATCTGCGCAAGAAAGGCATCAAGGTCGGCTTTGTTCGCCTGCGCTGGTTCCGGCCCTTCCCGGCCGAGGAACTGGCCAAGTGCCTCAGCCGTTTCAAGGCCGTGGGCGTTGTCGATCGCGACTTCTCCTTCGGTTCGCCCTACCTGAGCGGCGTGGTCGCCACCGAAGTCAGGACCGCGCTGTATCCGGGCAAGGGACCCAAGCCGCCGGTGCTGGGCTTTATCTGCGGGCTGGGTGGTCGCGAGGTCACGTTGCAAGACGTCAAGACGATGACCGACAAGACGCTCGAGGCTGCGGCAGGCAAGACCGTACCGCTGACGCAATGGATCGGGCTGCGGGACTAGCACGTCGCTGACGTGTTCCTGGCGCCGGAAAGGATTAGGACAACATGGCTATCTTTGTAGACGAAAAACCGACCCAAAACCTGGAGGGCTTCAAGGGTGTCAAGAAAGTCCCCCACAACGAATATTACACATCCGGCCACCGCACCTGCCAAGGCTGCGAGTCGGCTCAGATGATGCGGCTGTTGGCCAAGGCCGCCGGCCCGAGGACCATCGTCCTGGGGAGCACCGGCTGCATGTACGTGGCCAACACCTCGTACTACACCACGCCCTGGGGCGTGCCCTGGATGCATACCCAACTGGGCAGCTCCGGCTCCGCCGTCCTGGGCGCCGCTGCTGCTTTCAAGGCGCAGATGCGCAAGGGCAAAATGAAGGATGAGCCCATCAACGTCATCGCCTTCTGCGGCGACGGTGGTGGTGCGGATATGGGCCTGGCCGCCATCTCGGCGACTCTGACCCATCCGGATTACAACCTCCTCATCCTCATGTACGACAACGAGTCGTACGCCAACACCGACATTCAGATTTCCGGCACTTCACCCTACGGCGCGAACACCTCGTTCAGCTTCCCGGGGAAGAAGCGGCGCATCATGAACCACCGCTGGAAAAAGAATGTCGCGCCCCTGTTGGCCATCGGGCATCCCACCTGCCGCTACGTAGCGACCATTTCCACGTCCTACGCGCTGCAGGCCATGAACATCGTCCGCCGCGCCCTCAGCATCGGTGGACCGACGTTCGTGCATTGCCTCAACCCGTGCCCCAAGGGATGGGATTTCGATCCCCTCCAGGCGCACGAACTCGGCGAGCTGGCCGTCAACACCGGCATCTGGCCCTTGTACGAGATCGAGAAAGGCGTCGTGAAGCTGTACGGCAAATCCAAACAGATTGCCGACGGCAAATTCAAGCGCCTCCCGGTCAGGGATTACCTGGAAAAGCAAGGCCGTTTCAACCACTTCATCGACGAAGACTACGAGTTCTTCCAGAGCAAAGTGGACGAGATGTGGACCAAGTGGCTTGTACCCGGAATCATTCCGCTCGGGAACGAGCTCACTCAGTAAGAATCAAGGGCCACCCGCTTCGGCGGGTGGCCTTGTCTTAAACGGGACCGTCGGGGACCGCGCAGTTAATGCCTTCGGAGGTGTACGGTATGGCCACTGCAGTGGCAACCACTCCCACCGAACCCCGCGTCGTCAATCGCTGGGTTCAATTGATCGCAGGCGTGGTCGCGATGATGGCTATCGCGAATCTTCAGTACGCCTGGACCTTGTTCACCAAACCTCTTACAACCAGTCTGAACGCAACCCTGGCCGCCGTCCAGGTGGCATTCGCAGCATTCATCATCGCCGAAACCTGGCTGGTACCCTTCGAAGGCTATCTCATCGATCGCCTCGGACCGCGCCGGGTCATCGCCATCGGCGGCATCCTGGTCGGCCTTGGGTGGATCGGCTCAGGGTATGCGCACAGCCTGCATCAGCTCTATTTCTGGTACGTGGCGGGCGGCGTCGGCGCCGGCGCCGTATACGGCGGAACCATCGGCAACTCGCTGAAGTGGTTCCCTGATCACCGCGGCCTCTGCGCTGGCTTCACCTCCGGCGCGTACGGCATCGGGACCGCGCTCACCGTGGCGCCGATCGCAGCCATGATTAAGAACTCCGGCTATCAGAAGACGTTCATCACCTGGGGCTTCATCCAGGGCGCCGTGGTCATTATCGCCGCCATGTTCATTGTTGCCCCGCCGAAGGGCTGGGTACCGAAGGGCTGGTCGGTCGCGGAGGCACTCGCCAAAGTCAAGGTGCGTACCTCCACCTACGACATGACCCACTGGCAAATGCTGAAAACCCCGGCGTTCTACGTGATCTACATCATGATGACGCTGGTCGCTTTCGGCGGCCTGGTGGTCACCGCCCAGATCGCTCCCATCGCACGGCATTACGGCGTTGACAAGGTCATCCTCTGGTGGGGCATGTCGGCGCTGGTGATCGCCATCGAAGTGGACCGCATCCTGAACGGCATCACCCGGCCGTTCTGGGGCTGGGTGTCCGACCACATTGGACGTGAGAACACCATGTTCATCGCGTTCATGTGCGAAGCGGCCGCAGTCTTCGCCCTGCTGCATACCATCAGCAGGCCGGTGTGGTTCATCCTGCTGTCGGGCTTGTGCTTCTTCGCCTGGGGCGAGATCTTCTCGCTCTTCCCCTCCATCACCGGTGACCTGTTCGGCAAGAAATGGGCCACAACCAACTATGGCATTGTCTACACGTCCAAAGGTCTGGCCTCCATCTTTGCCGGACCGGTGGCCGCGATGGCCAGTGTCAAGACCGGGTCGTGGATCCAGGTTTTCTACGCCATGGTCTGCTGCGACGTACTGGCAGCTTTGCTGGCGCTGTTCTGGCTGAAACCGGTCGCCAAAAAGACCTTCCTCAAAGGACAGGAGCTGCAACGTTTGGAGGAAGCTGACGCGGCAAGCGCAGCCGCTCGTGCAGGGAAAAAACCGTTAGGAGCGACGATCTAGAGTTCCTTGCATTGCAAACTTGGGGCACGCCGGCGGTCGCGCCGGCTGCCCTTTTTTTTCGACGACTGCTTCTTTTCGGATTCATGCTTCGCCGGCGGTGTGTTCCTGGCCCGCCATGAATTTTTTCCGTCTGCGCACTCCCGTGGCGCATCTGTACGATTGTTCTATTCTCCCCTGCGTGCCCCGCGCGCGATCCTAGGAAAATCTGAGGAGGTTCCAGTCCATGGTCCAACGGGACGTATTGCAAAATTTTCCTGACCTGTTCGGCAACAAGAAGGTGAACGGCCGCGACCTCAATGTCGAACAAACCATCGCCGCCCTCACCCGCGAACTGCGTCCCGACATCGCCGCCGTCCTCACCGCGCGCCGCCAGCTTCTCCAGTCCCCCGCGCCGGTGCGCCAGCGATATGCCTGGCCGAATTGGGATGACAAGTTCGACGATCCCGTTACCGGCAAGCCATGGACATTCCGCCAGATCGTGCAGGGCATGATTGACAATTTCCTCGGCCGCGACACCCCGTGGCGCTGGCGGCTGAACGATGAAACGCCCATCCCGGCGGACGCGCACCCGCTCACCAATCCCGGACTCGAACTCACCGGTCCGTGGTATCCGCTGGACATGGCCTTCAACGCCCTCAACAGCCCCGCGCCGGTGAACATGCCCGACTGGGAAGACGCCTCGCCGCCGCACTTCCGTCCCGACGGCTCGCCCAAGGACCAGCCCATCGGCGTCTACGCCGCCCTGCAGAACGCCCGGGAAATCCTTGAGGGCCGCTGGAACGACCGCCCCTACGAGGTCGAAAAGAAAGGCAAGAAGCGCAGCTACAAGATCTCCAGGCCACCGTCGCAGTGGCCGACGCGTTTCAACCGGCCTCCCGGCATGCACGTCCTTTGGGACCATATCGAGGTAGACGGCAGCCCCGCGCCCGGCATGATCGCCGTCACCGTCCTTTGGACCCTCAACAATTACGACGCCCTCAAGCGCGGCGGCGCCGGCGTGTACTTCTACATCCCGAAACTGCAGACGCCACGCGAAGCCTTCGTCCTGGAAAAACTCCTGTCGCGGATCGAAGGCCTGATCGGCGTTCCCGCCGGCGCCTTCAAAATCAAGGTCCTCTACGAAGAGGGAAATGCGGGCCGCATCCTGCCGGCGATCACCTGGGTCTTGCGCCGCCGCTTGCTCGGCACCAACGTCGGCCGCTGGGACTACCTGGGCAGCATCATCGAGATGTGGAAGGACGATCCCAACGGAGTCTTTCCCGACCCGCAGACCGTCGGCATGGCCTCGCCCACCATGATCGCCTACCAGCGCTACAACGCGCTCTTGATGCTCATGGCCGGCATGAAAAATGGCGAACTCACGCAGGCGGCGCCCATCGGCGGTATGGCCGCGGTCATGATCTATCAGGCCGGCGACCCCTACGGCCGCTCACGCTACAACCCGCTTGCGTTGCGCGCCATGGTCGTTGACAAGACGCGCGAGCGCCTGCTCGGGCTGATGTTTGTGCCCGATCAACCGCTATCGAACCCGCAGCCGACGTTGGACGAGATCATCGCCGGAAAAGTGAAGGGCAAACTCTACGACGCCTATCGCCAGAGCTGGGTCGCCAGCCCCGAGCCCGCGTATGTCGCCGCCGGCAATGAACCGCTTCGCGTTCCTGTCGCGCAGCTCGAGGCTCGGCTCAACGCGCCGCTGGAGACGACCGACGTGAAAGGAAAGCCCGTGCCTACGGTCGCCAGCGGCCTCAGCGATGCCGAGCGCTCGGTGCTGCAATCGCGGGGACTGATCGACGCGCAGCGCAAGATCACGCCCTTGGTCATCGCCAGGGAAGCGGTCGATACCCCGGAGAAAATTTTCACCCAGGAACTTTGGGACGACATGTACTGCGTGCCCCAGGGCGACGTCACCATCGAGCACATCCAGCACGCCTTCTACATGGCCGCCAACTATGGATTTCAAATCCTCAACGGCAACTTCGCCGCCGCCATTGACGATTACGAGCTCAAGCTGCGCTTCATGAACGACCTTGCCACCTATCGCATTGACGTGTCGTGGCTGTGGACGGTGGCGCATCGCCAGGCGGTCATCACCAGGGACGGGTATTTCAAGCGGCAGGCGCTCACCGAAGACGGCGTCGAACTGGCGGCCAATGCCGAGCCGGTGAAGGCGGGCACGCGCTTCACCCGCGAGATGTTCGACAAAGTCTGGAACTACCACAATGAGTGGACGGCGGAATTCTTCGCCGAACTCGACCGCCGCGGCGATCCCGGCCGCTTCGACCGTTCCAAGGCGCCCGTGATCATGGACCTGCTGAAGCGCCAGTTGCTGTCGCCGCGCTACATCCAGCACAGCGCCCGCGTGCTCTTCGAGCTGGGCAAGGCGAATGAGCAGGAGCGCGCGCAGATTCTCGACGCCCTCTTCGAGCTCTCGCGGGACGAGGTCGTCCGCCGCGTCCACGCCGGCAAGATGGACAAGATCGCCCTCCAAGCCCACGACTACATTTTTGATATTTTTCCCGCCGCCCAGGAGGTGCAGCGCCCGGTGGCTGCCTCGGGAGGCCAACGTTCCGCCTGAGGTGACTCGACAGTAGCTCGGTTGCCCACCCATGTCGCTCCCGGTGGAGCCTGCCCCGGGCGCAGTCGAGGGGGAGCGACAGGGCGGGGTTTTCCTCGCGTTTTTCCAGTTCCTGTGCGCCCGTCTGTTCCGTCCTGCAGGCCCCGGCGCCCTCGGCCGCGCCTACTTGAGCCGCACTTTCCTCGTCCCGGCCCCATGACAAGCGAACTTTTTTGACGTACCATAGCGGGCGCGCATCACGTGGGGTGAGCGCTCAACGATCCTCAGGTCCCCGACTTCTCCGCTCCGGCATTTACCGGGAGGTGCAGCATGTCCTCTCCTGTCCCGATTCCGCAGTTTGATCCCATCAAGTACAAGGGCACAACGCGTGAACAGTGGAACAACGCCGCCCAGGCATGGCACGACTGGACGCCCTGCCTGCAACAGTGGCTCGGTCCGGCGACCCAGATCATGCTGGACATGGCCGGCGTGCAACCAGGCAGCCGCGTGCTCGACATCGCCGCCGGCGCCGGCGATCAGACTCTCGAAACGGCGCGGCGCGTCGGCCCGCAGGGATTCGTCCTCGCTACCGATCTCTCGCCTACCATCCTTCAGTTCGCTGACTCCAATGCCAAGCGCCATGGTCTCGACAACGTCGCCACCCACGTCATGGATGGCGAGCATGTGGACGTCGAACCGGCGAGCTTTGACGCGGTCATTTCCCGTGTCGGGCTGATTTATTTTCCCGACCAGCAAGCCGCTCTGGCCGGCATGAAACATGCTCTGCGGCCCGGGGGGCATTTCGCTGCCATCGTTTACACCACGGCGGACCGCAATGCGTTCTTCTCCATCCCCGTGTCCATCGTTCGCCGGCGCGCCAATCTGCCGCCGCCCGCGCCCGGGCAGCCCGGCCCGTTCAGCCTCGGCTCCCCCGGCGTGCTGCGCGACGCCTTGCAACGTGCCGGCTTCCGCGATGTCGAGGAGGACGTGGTTCCCGCGCCGCTGCGGATGAAGTCCGCAGCCGAATGCCTGCGCTTCGAGAAGGAATCTTTTGGCGCATTGCACACCATGCTCGCCTCCCTCAGCGATGCCGAGAAGAATGCGGCATGGCAGGAAATCGAGGATGAACTTCGCAGGTTTGAAGGTGCCAACGGTTTTGTCGGCCCCTGCGAACTGCTGGTCGTCTCTGGAGCCAGGTAAGCGCTTGTGGCGCGGGCGCCTAAGCCTGCCCTCAGCGAAGTCGAGGGCCCGCGACTCCTGGAGTGCCGAGAGTTTATTTTCTTGCCGCGCGATATCCCAGTTGGGTGGAGATCCGCCGCGCCGTTTCCTTCACCAGGTCAATGATCCGCGGCAGGGTTTCGCGGTTCACCTGCTGCGTCGTTCCGGTGATGTTCAGCGCCGCCTCCACCTGGCCCGCGGCGTTGAAGACAGGCGCGGCCACGCAGCGCACTCCGGGGCTGTTTTCCTCGTCGTCGAAGGCATAGCCGCGCTCGCGTACCGTCTCCAGTTCGCGCAGGAAGCGCGTCGGGTTGGTGATCGTCGTCGGGGTGCGCTTCTTCATCCCGCGGTCGCGCAGGATCGCCTGCACTTGCGCCTCGGGCAGGTGCGACACCAGCACCTTGCCGACGCTGGTGGAGTAAACCTCCATGCGCCGTCCCACCCAGGTGTCCATCTTGACGAACCCGGGCGATTCCACCCGCTCGACGTAAACGCCCTGCGTGCCGTCCAGGATCGCCAGGTGGGAGGTGATGTGCACGTGCTCCACCAGGCTGCGCATCATGGGCAGCGCCACCTCGCGCACGTCCACGGCGCTGAGCGCGCCGCGTCCCAGGTTCAGCACCTTCAGCCCCAGCCGGTATTTGCCGTCGTCGCCGTTGCGGCGCAGGTAGCCGTGCTTCTCCAGCGTGCGCAGGATGTAGCTGGCGGAGCTTTTGGGGATGTCCAGCTTGCGGCTGATCTCGGCGTTGTTCATGCCGGAGGAGCGCGCCGCCACCGCTTCCAGGATGGCGATGGTGCGGTCAACCGCGGTGGACGGAGATTCTGTGGTTCCGGGCATCGTAAGGGTGCGCTACCGCTGATTTTTGCAACACTCATCGTACCGCAGGTCGAACCATTGTTCAACAGGTTGAACGGTTACCTTGGGCACACCATCGAAAACTTGCGTGTACACGATCATGAATTTATGTTCAGCATATTGAACAGCTAAATTGACGCCCCGGGGCGATCACCGCTACTCTTTGTACACCATCTTGAACGGTGTTCGTAATGCTGAACACCGGAACAACCCCAGGCTCCGGGCTCCCAACCAACGCTAAGGAGAACCATCATGTCGGTGAACGGCCAATCGAAGGAAAAGAACATCTGGACCGATAGCCCCCGCTGGAAGGGCATCAGCCGCCCCTATTCCATGGACGACGTCGAGCGCCTCCGCGGCAGCATCCGCATCGAGTACACCCTCGCCCGCTTGGGCGCGGAGCGCCTGTGGGACCTGCTGCACAGCGACACCTACGTCCCCGCGCTGGGCGCGGTCACCGGCAACCAGGCAGTGCAGATGGTGAAGGCGGGCCTCAAGGCCATCTACGTCAGCGGCTGGCAGGTCGCCGCCGACGCCAACGACGCCGGCCAGACCTATCCCGACCAGAGCCTCTACCCGGCCGACAGCGTTCCCAACCTCTGCCGCAAAATCAACAACGCGCTGCTGCGTGCCGACCAGATTGACCACTCCGAAGGCAAGAACGGCACTCATTGGTTCGCCCCGCTGATTGCCGACGCGGAAGCCGGCTTCGGCGGCCCGCTCAACGCCTACGAACTGATGAAGGCGATGATCGAGGGCGGCGCCGCCTGCGTCCACTTCGAGGACCAGCTCTCTTCCGCCAAAAAGTGCGGCCACCTCGGCGGCAAAGTCCTAATCCCGACGCAAGAAGCAATCCAGAAGCTGATTGCCGCGCGCCTGGCGGCTGACGTCATGGGCGTACCTACGCTGCTGCTGTCGCGCACGGATGCGAATTCGGCCAAGCTGATTACCAGCGACATCGATCCCGTGGACCGCGCTTTCATCCACAAAGAGCGCACCAATGAAGGCTTCTTCCGCGTACAAGGCGGGCTCGATTACGCCATCGCGCGCAGCCTCGCTTACGCGCCCTACGTGGACATGATCTGGTGCGAGACCTCCGAGCCCAACATCGAAGAGGCGCAGCGCTTCGCCGAGGGCGTGCACGCCAAATTCCCGGGCAAAATTCTCGCCTACAACTGCTCGCCGTCCTTCAACTGGAAGAAGAAGTTGAACGACGCCGATATCGCCCGCTTCCAGCCGGCGCTGGCCGAGATGGGCTACAAGTTCCAGTTCGTCACCCTCGCCGGTTTCCACTCGCTCAACCTCAGCATGTTCGAACTGGCGCGCGGTTATCGCGACAAGGGCATGACCGCTTACTCGCGCCTCCAGGAAAAGGAATTCAGCCGCGAGTTCGAATACGGCTACCAGGCGGTGAAGCACCAGAAGTTCGTCGGTACCGGCTACTTCGACGCCGTCAACGAAGTCATCACCCAGGGCATCACCTCCACCGGGGCGCTGGAAGGCTCCACCGAGGCGGAGCAGTTCCAGTTGAAGCCGACGCCCACCGTGATTCAAATCGGTCACGATCCGGCGTGCCAGCCCATCCTGGGCGACTGTCCCGCGGTCGAGCCCACGCGCGAACGCATGGCCGGCGACTAACCTCATCGGGTGATCGGGCGATCTGGTGATCTGAAATTCACCATTGACCCGTCACCCGATCACCCGATCTTCAGATCACCCGATCACCAGATCATCCGATCACCCGATATCCGCGCCATGCGCTAAAATCGTATTGCATTCCAAGGAGCGCACATGAGCTGCGGTAATCCCTTCGCCGGCGGACCGGCACCCCAGGAAGCTGATCCCAACGCGCGCAAGGTTATGTGCGTCAAGTTTCAGAAAGAAATGCCGGGGCTCGACGAGCCGCCGTTCGACAGCCCGCTCGGCCAGCGCATCTACGAAAACGTCTCCGCCGAGGCGTGGAAGCTCTGGGGCGAGTACTGCAAGATGGTTCTCAACGAGTATCGCTTGAATCCCGCCAACCGACAGGACCAGGAGCTGATCCTGAAGCACATGGAAGAATATTTCTTCGGCGAGAGCTCCGCTTTCCCGCCGGGCTACGTGCCACCCAGAAGCAAGGGGTAGTCTTCAGTCGTCAGTCTTCCGTCGTCAGCCTTCCGGAAGAAGCGAAACAAGGATGGAGCGCGCTCGCCCGCGAGCGCGTTTTGTTTTCTGTCGCGCGCTCTTCCCGTTTCGGGAACGCGCTCGTTAAATTTTCCCGTCGCCCCTGTCTTTTTCCACAGAAAACCGTGCCAATCCACAGATGTTCTACGTAGAACATTTTCCTCTACACGACCGGAATAGCCTTTGAAATCATGAACTTAAGCCGCGCGTGCGATTCCCGCAGCGCGTTTTCAACCACTTGCGGGTCTGCGCCACGCGCGAAGATGAAGCCCAGGTAGCTGGCGCCCTCCGGCAGCGGCACCAGCTTCTGGCGGAGCTTGGCCGTGATCTCTACGCGCTCGACGCCCGCGACCTGCTGCGCCTCCTCGACGTTTTCGACGCCTTCGTAAAAGCCCTCGTGCGGGATGGGGATCATCATCACGCCTGAGGCGCAGCTCTCGCGCGCCACCTTGTCCACCGGCTCGCCCAGCGCGTGCCGCAGGAGCAGCTCTTCCAGCGAGAGCAACCGGCCGCCGGCCTCCCACCCCGTCGCGCGCAAAACCGGCGCGCGTCGGGGACCCCGGTGAAAGCGGAGCGCGCCGGCGCACAAGCCGCCGATGGGCCGGGCCGCGACCTCCAGCATCCACGGGCCGTCGTGGTTCACGCGAAGCTCGCCGTGAATGGGACCGTCGCTCAGCCCGAGCGCGCTGACCGCCTGCTGCGTGCAGGCGGCGATCGCCTGCTGCGCCGCATCGTCGAGGCGCGAGGGGGTGACGTAAATCGTCTCTTCGAAGAAGGGGCCGTCGAGCGGATCAGGCTTGTCGAATATGGCGAGCACGCGCAGGCGGCCGCGGGTCACCAGGCCCTCCACTGCGACCTCGCGCCCGGGAATGAAGCTCTCCACCTGGATCCATCCGGCGCTCTCGTCGCGCATGATCTTCACATCTTTCTGCGACAGCAGCGCGGCGATGCGCTTGAAGGCGGCGATGAATTCCTTTTCGTTGTCGGCGCGGATGACGCCGCGGCTGGCGGACAGTCCAAGCGGCTTCAGCACGCAGGGATAGGGCACGGCGCGGGCGGCTGGCCCGGGAGCGGAGGCGGCCTTGAAGCGCGTGTACCAGGGCACGCGCATGCCCGCCTGCTGGTAGCGCTCGCGGGCGAGGAACTTATTGCGGCAGAGCTCAACCGCTTCCGGCGAATGAAAGCGCAACCCCAGGTCGCGGGCGACGAGCGCGGCGGTCGCGGTGGGCGCGTCACCGATGGCGGCGACGCCGTGGATGGGCTGGTGCAGGGCGTATTCGCGGATTTTTCCGGCGGACTCGCGCGGTTTCTGAAAGCGGACGGAGATGGCGCCGTCGCCCCAGGGATCGTCCATGGCGTGACAGGTATCGGAGGCGAGCACGAGGGGAATCTCCATGCGCTCGGCGGCGGCGCGGAATTGTTGCGCCTGGTAGCCGGTCGTGGTGGAGAGGAGGAGAAGGCGTTTCATGCGGACAGATTGATTGTAGCGGGTCGCGCCGGTTGTCGGTCGTCGGTGATCGGTCATCGGTTATCAAAACCATTGCCGATTGTCGATTGTCGATTGTCGATTTGGCAAAGCTTGTGGCTTTCGGTATGACAAGCGCAAAAAACCCGCTTGCGGAAGCGGGTCGAAAGTTGTCGGTTTTGTGCGTGCGCGTGCGGCGGAGCTAGGCGGCGTTGGCGCGCGCCTGCTTCACGTAACGGTCTACCGCCTGAACAATGGCGGCGATATCGGCGTTCTGGCAGCAATCAATGGCGCCGGCGGCGAGGGCGGAGGCCCACATCTCGTCGTCCGGGATGCGATGCGTGCATACGATGCTGGTATGGTCGAATTCGCGGGCGAGTTGCTTAACATCTGCGACGGAGGCCAGTTCCAGGTCGAGGATGGCGAGTTGAGCGCGGTGTTTGGGAATCGCGGTGCGGACTTCATCGAGCGAACGCACCACGGAAACGTTCCGGAAATAAGCGTTCAACGAAGCGGCGAGCTGCGACGCGGCCTGGGTATCACGGTTGGCGATGACCACGCTGAGAGACTGCATGTAGGGTCCCTTTCGAATCGGAAACTGCGGCGAACCGCAGGTGGGGAAGCTATGGTTTGGCCTCGGCGCGTTCCGCCGAGGTCTCGAAAGGTTCAGCTTGGAGTCTGCCGTTCTGCTTGAGGAGGATTTCGACCTTGCCCTCGGCCGCCTCCAGTTCCTGACGGCAGGAATTGGAGAGCTTGACACCCTCTTCGAAGAGCTTGATCGCCTGTTCCAGGGGCACGTTCCCCTTTTCCAGTTCATCCACGATTTTTTCCAGCCTTTGCAGGCACTCTTCGAACTTCGGCAAGGTAACTCCTCAACCACAAAGTTTAATGCAATTGCCGACTCGGAGAGCGGATTTTTTGGGACGTGCAGGTGGGCGCAATTGACCGAAATTGGTGCTGTACTTTAGTGCATGGTTTCTTGTGCAAGGGACCTTGACACACTCCCGGTCGAGAGCATGGCCGTTGTTGCTGGCTTGCTCAAGCCGGGAGTTGGTAGGTTGGTGTCCGTCTCCGTCAGCCGTTCGCAGGCGAAATCTCCCGCGTGATGATTTCGTACTTGAAGCTGTCCGGGTCGAGGCTGTCGAGCCGGCCGTCGGCGGTTTCCGCCTGCGGATACATGAGGAAGCCAACCGGCGCACCGCTCGATCCGGGCAGAGCGACATCGTGGGAGAAGTTGTACGCCATCCAGTTCATCTCCCAGGACCCGAAGAGCCGCGCGCGCGCCTTCTTCACCATGTCGTCGTCCAGCGGACGATTTCCCGGCGGTTCCTCGAGCACGACCTTGCGCACGTCGGCGGGATCGACCGGCACCCAGCCGTAGCCGCCGAGGTAGACCTCGGCACGGCAGTGCTGCGCTTTCGTCACCTTCTCCGACGCGGCCCCGAGGCTCTTGTATCCCAATTCCGACTTGGCGACGCGGATGCCGTACACGTCGCGCGCCGGAAGGCCCACCGCGCGGGCGAGGCCAACGTAGAGCGCGTTGAGATCGGCGCACTTGCCGCCCAGGTCGCGGGACTCCAGCATGAAGCGGATGTCACCCAGGCCGCAGCCACGTGTTTTGGGATTCCGGAAGGTGTTGTCGACGATCCACTCGTAGATGGCGCGCGCCTTCTCGACATCCGTTTTGGCGCCGCCGGTGATCTGCATGGCTGTCGCTTTCACGATGCCGTCGGTCGGGATGAGCTTGGTCGGCTGCAGGAAGTACTGCAACTCCGCGCGGTCCGCTTTCGGCGGGTGGCCGGGCGCGGAGAGATCGACCGCATAGTTCCTGAGCGCAATCCGGCTGGTGAGTGTCAGGACTGGTTTCACGCCGGCGGGAAACGTGGCCGCGACGATGCCCAGCGCCTCCGCTTTGCTCTCGACCATCTTCGCGGCGCCGCCTTCGGCGCTGAACTGATTCGAGAACGTCTTCTGGAAAGGGGTATTCCTGATGAGCGCTGCCGGCAGCCAAACGCGCGTGGCTCCGGAAGGCTTCAGAACTTCCACGCGCGTCGTCACTTCAAACGTGCGCCAACTTTCGGACGTGGAGGATGGTGCGAGCTCGGCAAACAGGCGGCCCGCCTTGGGGAGCGCGAGACTTGCGCACACAATGCCGGTAGATCGCAAAAAATCACGACGCTTCATAGCCTTGCTCCTTCGGCCAGGATGTTTTCCTGCGCGTTTTTCGAGGGTGGAATTGGGGACTGAAACGACCGACGGGCGTTTTAGGCGAGGCGGGTTCAAGTAAAGCCGCGGAGCTGTCCCCACATGGCGCCGTATAGGATGCATGCCCGCCGCGCAGGTTTCAAGCGTTTTTTCGGGCCATCGTGGTGGTCGTATAATAGGCCCCTATGAAACGCACCAACGATCAGCAGCGCATCTACCATGCTTGGATACTGATTGCTGTGTTCGTAACCGTGGTTGCCGCCGCCCAGAGTGGGGGCTATGCACCGGCCGCTTCGGAGTTGCGGCCCGGAAGCGCGGAGTTGATTCAGCCGCAGGAGTTGCTGAAGGCGCTCCAGTCCGCTGCGGCGAAGCCCACCGTGCTCTACGTCGGTCCGCATTTCCTGTACGCGCAAGCCCACATTCGAACTGCCGAGTTCATCGGAGCGGCATCGGATCCGAAGTCGCTCGATAACCTGCGGAAGCGCGTGGCAGCTCTGCCCAGGAATTCGCGGATCGTTCTCTACTGCGGATGTTGCCCGTGGGAGCACTGTCCCAATATTCGACCGGCGTATAAAGAACTCAAGCAGACCGGATTCACCGGCGTGAAGGTGCTGTATCTCGCGAACAGCTTCGGAACCGACTGGGCGGACAAGGGCTATCCCGTCGAGAAAGGCCAGTAGCGGGCGATGAGGAGAATCGCGGTCGTCATTGCCGCCATCGGACTGGCCGTTGCCGTGTATTACGGCACCCACAATCGCACCGCAAAACCGACGCGCGAGCCGGACACGAGATCATCCGCGTCGCCGGCCCCGGCGCTTATCTTGGTTGACCTCAGCGGCAACAAGATCGACACGCAGAGCTACGCGGGCAAGGTGGTGCTCATCAATTTCTGGGCGGCCTGGTGTACACCGTGCGCGGAGGAGGTTCCACAACTGGTAGCCTTGCAGGACAAGTACCGTGACCAGGGCTTTCAGGTGATTGGCATCTCCATGGAAGATAGTGACAGCACCCTGCGCGACTTCTACCGAAAATACAAGATGAATTACCCGGTGGCCGCCGGCAGCGCGAAAATTGCGGAGTCCTACGGCGGCATTCTCGGATTGCCGACCACGTTTCTGATCGGCCGCGATGGCCGCATTCGCGCAAAGTATCCTGGCCTGGCCGATTTCGCCAAGCTGGAGCAGGAGATCGTTGTCCTGTTGCGGACGAATCAGTAGCCGGCTGTGCTTAAGGGTTAACGGTCGTCGGTTATCGGTTGTCGGTTCTTGAACATCGCACCTGAGAACCGGCAACCGAGAACTGAAAACCGACGACCTGCTTCACGCGCCGGCAGTGTCGCCGGACTTGGTTCCCAAGGCTTCCAGGACGTCCACCGCGGCGGCGTAGCGGCCGAGCGGGGCGCTGATCTGCACCCCCTCGACCATCTGGCGGACGGCAATCAGCATCTCGCGGGCGATGGCGACGCCTTCGGCACGGCCGGCCTCGGCGGTGGTCGTGCGGGCCATACGCTGCATGATGTCGGCGGGCACGGCGACGCCGAGTTCGCTCTGCATGAATTCGGCATTGCGCACGCTGACCAGCGGCCAGATGCCGGCGAAGACGGGAATGCGGCAATGCTCGATCTTGCGCAGAAATTGCTCCAGCAGCGCGAGGTCGAACACGGGTTGGGTGACGGCGTACTCGGCGCCGGCCTCGACCTTGTATTCGAAGCGGCGGATTTCCTCGTCAATGTTGGGCACGCCGGGATTGGCGCCGACCCCGATGACGAACGCGGTGGCCGCACCGATGGGATTGCCGCCGAGGTCGTGGCCTCGATTCAGATTGGCGACGATGTTGACCAGCCCGATGGCATCCACGTCGAAGACGGCGGTGGCGTCGGGATAGTTGCCCATCTTCGGAGGATCGCCGGTGATGCAGATGAGGTTGCGAATGTTCAGGGCTTCGGCGCCGAGCAGGTCGGATTGGATGCCGAGGACATTGCGGTCGCGGCAGGTGTAGTGCAGGACAGGCTCGATGCCGACCTGCTGCTGCATTAGCGTGGCCAGCGCCTGGTTGCTCATGCGGGCGGAGGCGCGCGGGCTGTCGGGGATGTTGATGGCGTCAATGCCCACGGATTTCAAGAATCTCGCCGCTTCGATTTCCTTGACCGGCTGGGTGCCGCGCGGAGGAAGGATTTCGATGAGGGTGGCGAATTCGCGGCGCGCGATCTTGCCGCCGAGGCGAGTGCGTTCGGCCAGCGGGAGCGTAGGGGCGACCGGCGCCTCGGTCTTTTTCTTCACCAGGGTGGGTGAGGCGGCGCTCTTGGCGGCATCGGCGCGCACGAACGACTTCATGAACTTGATGTGCTCGGGCGTGGTGCCGCAACAGCCGCCGATCAGGCGCACGCCGGCGGCCACGTATTGCGGAACGTAATTCGCCATGTACTCGGGCGAGCAGAGATAAATATTGCGTCCCTCGACGGCGCGGGGCATGCCGGCGTTGGGTTGCGCCGAGAGCGGGATGCCGTCGGTGACCTGGTGCACGCGCTCGATGGCGCTGAGCATGGCGCCGGGCCCGACACTGCAATTGCAGCCGATGACGTCGGCGCCCCAGTCGGCGAGCTTGGCACCGAAGGTCTCGGGGGTGGCGCCGTCGAGGCAGTTGCCGTCTTCATCGATGGTGACCTGGGCGACGACGGGAAGGTCGGGATTGACGTCGCGCGCCGCCCGGATCGCCTGGCGAATCTCGTCGAGATAGCCGAAGGTCTCGAGGATGATGAGGTCAATTCCGCCTTCGACCAGCGCGGCGATCTGCTCCAGAAAAGCGGCGTGGGCTTCGTCGAGCGAAGTCTTGCCCAGGGGCTCGATGCGCACGCCGAGCGGGCCGACGGAGCCGGCCACCAGGCCGCTGAACGCCTTGGCGGCTTCGCGGGCGAGCTTGGCGCCGGCGACATTGATGGCCTGGGTTTTTTCCGCGCAGCCGTGGCGCGCGAGCCGGAACGAGTTGGCGCCGAAGGTGTTGGTTTCGACGATCTCCGCCCCCGCCTGGTAGTAATCGTGATGGATCTCGCGGATCAGGTCGGGCATGGCGAGATTGAGCTCGTCATAACAGCGGTTGATGAAGATGCCCTTGGAGTAGAGCAGCGTGCCCATGGCTCCGTCGCAGAGCATGGGGCGTTGCTTGAGGCGCGCTAGCAGATCTATGGACATGGGAAACAAGCTACCCGGTATCTCAGCAATGTACTACGAAGAGCGCCATGCGGAAAGCGCCCCGCTAGGGGCGCGCCCCTTTGTTATAATTAGCAATTCCAGGAAGTCCAATCCAAGGCAGTTGGGCGGAGTCCGAGCGTTTGAAGCGAGCGATCAACCTGGGTTTGTGCGCGGCGGCCATCGCCTTGCTGCTGTCGTGCGGCAACTACAACAATCCCTCCACCGCCAGCACCGGCACCACCAGCGGGATCAAGAAACGCGCCTTCGTCAGCAACAATTTCCAGAACCAGGTTGACATCGTCAACGCGGCGAATGACACCGTCAACACCATCCTGACGACCCTCCCGAACGGGACAACGCAAACCACGCTGGCGAACACGATCAACACCGGGACCGGGCCGGCGCAGATGGTGCTGACCGCGGACAAGAAACTAACGCTGGTGTTCGACCAGGGGTCCAACACCCTCGCCGTGATCGTCAATGCGACGGAGGCGAGCGCCGGGCAGATTCCGCTGCCGGATTTTACCGAAAGCTTCGTGGTGGCGCCCGACAGCGCGACCGTGTACGTAGCCGTGCCCAACGCGCCGCTGGCCGGGCAGACGTCGGGCGCGGTGGAGGTGTTGAGCGCCACCAACGGGACGCTGTCGAACACGATTCCGGTGCCCCGCGCGCGGCGCGTGGTACTGAGCCATAACGGAAACAAGCTGCTGGTCTTCGCGGACGCCACCGACCAGATGTGGGTGGTGGATACGACGGCGAAAACGGCCACGGCGGTGACCGGCTTCGACCGGCCGGTGTCGGGCGTGTTCAGCAGCGACGACAGCAAGGCTTACATCCTGAATTGCGGCCCGGAATGCGGCGGCACGGCGGCGAAAGTGACCGTGCTCGACCTGGCGACGAACACTCCGGGAGCCAGCGTCGCGGTGTCGGCGGCGACGGTGGGACTGCTCGACAGCTCCGGGAACTTGTACGTGGCGGGAACGGCAGCAGGCGGCGGCAAGCTGGACGTGGTGAACGCGAGCAGCCTGGCGGTGAGCAAGTCGGGCGTGGCGATCAGCGATGGGACGCATACCATCATGAAGCTGGGCGCCAACAGCAAGCTGTTTGTCGCCTCGCGGACGTGCAGCAACGCCATCCAGGGGTGCCTCTCGATTTTCGATACCGCGGCGGGATCGGCGGTGCTCTCGGCGGCGGGTGGCGGTGACGTAACCGGAATCGAGCCGGTGGCGGCACGCAACGTCGTGTACGTGATCGAGGGAGGAGAACTGATTATCTACGACACCACCACGAGCAAGCCGCAAAGCACGCAGATTGATGTTGTCGGGAAAGCGCTGGATGTGCGGGTGGTGGATTAGCTTTTAGCTGTTAGCTATTAGCTTTTAGCGGGAGCAGCTTGGGCGCGCACCTCGGTTTCAAACATTGGCATTTTTCTTCTGTCGCCCGCTGAAGCGGGCTTGACCCCCTTCATTTGAGTCTCTACCCACGGCTTACGCCCTTCGACTTCGCTCAGGGCGGGCTACATTCTGTCGCACGCTTCGCGTGCTGGGTGCTTACCACTGAGAGCGGACAGCCGACAGCGGACAGCCGAAAGCTTAAAGCCTGAAGCCTGAAGCCTGAAGCCTTCCTCCCTACCTCGGTTCCAATTTCAATTCATGAGCCCGCGCCTTCCGGACGGCCTCCGGCGAGAAGGGAAGCGCGAAGGTTGCGCCCTGATACCACGCCTGCCACTGATCCATGTAATGCGGGCTGAGGACATTGCCGGACTGGCCGGTGACGATGTTCAGGGTTGAAGCATTGAGATCCGCAAAGTCCACCGTGAGGCGCTCCGAAGGGCCGAATCCCACTCCTACCTGCTTAACGGTGTTGCCGTCACCGGACTGCGGCTGGAGGCCTGGGCCGGTCCAGCGGTTGAGCAGCGGCACGCGCCCGAAGATGGGATGTTGCAGGTAAACCGGATGTGCCTGGCCCCAATGCCAGGAGGCGAGATCGCGCGGCGCGTTCTTGGCGGTTACCGCCTGCTCGACGGCGGCGGTTAATAGATCGTCCCACGATCTATAGTCTTTCGGCAGCCAGCGCTGCGGCCGCTGCGTCACCAGGTTTTCCAGCCAGACAATCGAGTTCATCCAGGTGTACTGGCGCCAGCCGGTGGCGACTTTGCTGTTAGGGTCGGCGGGGCCGAGCAGCGGTTCCAGCAGCAGGCGCTGAAGCTGGCGGCGGGCGGCGACGGCGACGGTGGGCGCCACGGAATCGATGGTGATGCGGCCATCCCAGTTGCGCATCAGGAGGGCAGCCTGGCGCGCGCGCGGCGAGGCGCTGGCGCTGTGATCAATGGCGGAAACAAAGCGCCCGGCGAAGAAGCGGTCAATATCGGAGTAGATATCGGTTTGCAGCGCGAGCATGTCTGGCGCGGAAAATTTCTTGCCCGATTCAAGAACCTGGTAGATGCGCTCCGCGCGATGCGGCGGCATCCACTCGGAACTGATCAGATACGGATAGCCATTCGGCGTGGCGCGGCCATTGGCGGTGCCGATGATTCCTGACGCGGGATCGAAGACGCTGGGCATCTTGTCGAATGGCAGGTAGCCGGTCCATTCAAAGGCGTCCACGTTGCCGGGCACGGGGCGGGTGCCGTCGCCGGCGGCGCGCAGCGGAATCCAGCCCGTGGCCTGGTATCCGATGTGGCCGTCGACGTCGGCGTAAACGACGTTCTGGCCGGGACCGCCGAAATGCGAAGCGGCGCGGCGAAACTGATCCCAGTTCTGCGCCTCGTCAACTTCGCGGATGCACTGCAAGGTGCCGGTCAGGAGTTGGGGATCCCAGAGCGTCCATTGGAGCGCGAGCGGCCGGGTCTCGCCGGGGATGAGGCTGGTAATGATGGGGCCGTGACGCGTGATGGTGACATCCACAGCGACGTCGGGCTTGCCTTTGACGTGGATGAGTTCGCGGCGGTACTGGGGAAGTCGCCAGCCGTCGGGAGTCTGATACTCGGCGCGCGCATTGAAGGTCTCGATGTAGAGGTCGGTGACGGCGGGGCCGAGGTTGGTGAAGCCCCAGGCGATGCGGCGGTTGTGCCCGACCAAAACCAGCGGTAGGCCGGGCGCGGTCACGCCGGCGACGTCGAGCTCAGGGTTGGTGAGGTGCACCTCATACCAGACGTCCGGGATGTGGTGCTGGAGGTGCATATCGTTCGACAAAAGCGGCTTGCCGGAGACGGTGTGGGCGCCGGAGACGACCCAGTTGTTGGAGCCGGGGGAAAAATCGTCGACGGCTGACGGTCGATGGTCGATGGCAAAGGGGTCGATGGCTGACAGTTGATGGTCGATGGCAGGCACATCGCTGACACCTCGTGATTGGAGGTTTGATTGGCCGTCGACCGTCGACTGTCGACTATCGACCGCGCCTGGTGGATGGTCGCGCCACGATGTATTGGGAAACAGGTCGGCGGCGAGGTCGGGCGGGATGCGGGCGAGGATGCGCTCGCGCGCCAGCATGTCGTCCATGAGAAAAAGGTTGAGCATCTCGTTGAACATGCAGGCGATGAGGAATGTGTCCTCGGGCGACCAGGGGCGGGGCACGTAGCCGAGGACGCGGAACTCGACGGGCAGGGACTGGCGATGCGAATCGAGATAGGCGTTGACGCCGCGGGCGTAGGCGTCGAGCAGGCGGCGGTCGGTGTCCGACATGGTAGCGGCGGCGCGCTGCGCCACCTGCCGCATGCCGAGCGTGCGCTGGTAGCGGTCGCTCTTGACGTAGTCGGGGCCGAGGACCTCGGAGAGTTCGCCGGCGATATAGCGGCGGGTCATGTCCATCTGCCAAAGGCGGTCCTGGGCGGTGACGTACCCCTGCCCGACCAGGAGGTCTTCCATGTTCGCGGCCGTGATGTGCGGAACTCCGTGGGCATCGCGGATGACGGTGGCGGGTGCGGTGATCGCGACGCGCACGCTGCCGTCGAGTTGTGGCAGGGAAGCCCACGCGGCCGAATAGAACCAGCACGAGGCGGCGGCCGCCGCCATCAGAAGCAGAACCAGCACCACGGCGAGGCCGCGAAGAATCAGGCGCGCGCGCCGGCGTGGAGCAGCGAGAACAGGCGTGGCCATGGCGTCCGATTTTAGCAGCGCGGGTATGAAGGCTGCAGGCTACAGGCTTCGGGCTTCGGGCTTCAGGAAAGCGGTGATATCCTCATCACACAAGGCTACGGGTGTGCCCACACTGCAAAAACGCGTCGATGATCATGCCACGATTTCGCGGGAGAATATCCGCGCAGCGGAAAGCATTTTTCACAATCATCTGAAACGCGTCGGGCTGAAGCACACCGAGCAGCGGGACACCATTCTGCGCGCGTTCCTGGAAACGCACGAGCACCTTTCCACCGACGAACTGCACCGCGTGGTCAAGAAAGAAGACCCGCGCATCGGATTCACTACCGTGTACCGGACGTTGAAGCTGCTGGCCGAATGCGGGCTGGCGAGCGAGGTCGCGTTTCACGACGGCATCACGCGTTACGAACACCAGTACAACCGGCGCAATCACCACCACATGGTGTGCACGGAGTGCGGCGGGTCGGTGGAGTTCTTTTCGCCCGAGGTGGGCAAGCTGGAGCAGGAGATCGGGCGGAAACATCACTACCTGACGACGCGGCATACCTTCCAGATCTACGGGGTGTGCGAGCAGTGCCGGCGCAAGCGCGGGCGCGCGCTTTAGTTCCAAACCCGCGCTGCCGGCCTTGTCCACAGGCTTTCAGGTTGGCATGGCGTTGCGCGGGGGGCAGCGTTCTGATACTGTGCCCGCGTTCATAAAAGCGGCGCGGGGAGCGGCTTTTCGCGCCGTACGGCGGGTTCCACCATCCAGCACGAGAATTGCCCGGGAGGCGATTGACATGGCGCGATTCTGTTCCAGCTGTGGCATGCAACTACCCGATAACGCGAACCACTGCACCGGTTGCGGCAAGCCGGCACAATCGGCCGGCGGAGGCGCCGCGGGCGCTCCCACGCAATCCGGTGCTGGCGGGCTCACCGACAACGTGGCCGGGTTGCTGGCATACGTCACCATCATTCCCGCCATCATTTTCCTGGTCATCGAGCCGTATAACCGGAACCGGTTCATCCGGTTTCATGCGTTTCAATCGATCTTCTTCTTCGTCGCGGTGATAATCGTGTCCGTTGTGATGCCTTTTATCGCCGTGATTCCTTTCTTCGGCGTGTTGCTGTGGGCGCTCGTGTGCCTGGCCGAACTCATTCTCTGGCTGCTCTTGCTGTTTAAAGCCTACAGCGGAGAGATGTGGAAGCTGCCGGTGGTGGGCGACATCGCGGAGAAGCAAGCCAACGCGTAATGCCGCGGCGCGCGGCGGTCACGCAACCGAGGATTCCAGTTCCTGGTTCGCCGTGCGGCTGGGAAGAAAAATCATGAACACGGTGCCGGAGCGGCCCGGGCTGGTATAGCTGCGGACGCGGATGGAGCCGCCGTGTCTCATGACGATGTCGCGGGCGATCCATAATCCCAAGCCGGTGCCGCTGGACCCCTTGGTGGTAAAAAACGGGTCGAAGATCCGGGCGCGGGCGGCGGCGGGAATGCCGGTTCCATGGTCGGCAATGGCGAGGCGGAAACCATGATGGCCGGCGGCGGTCAGGGTGACCCGCAGTTTGCCGCCGTTGGGCAGCGCGTCGAGGGCGTTGCCGATGAGGTTGGCGATCACCTGCCGGATTTCGCCGGCCCGGGCCACGATGCGGCCATCGGCACGGTAGCGCTTTTCCACGCTGACCTGCCGCGTCCGAATCTGCCCGGAGTGCACCAGCAAAACATTGTCGAGGATGTCGCGCAAGCTGGTCTCGGCCGGCTGGGCGACGGAGCGCGAGTAGCGCAGCGTGGCATTGGTGATGTCGGAGATGCACTTCACCTCGGCTTCACCCTCCTGGATCAGCACGCGCGCGGTCTCGGACTGCGGCTCCTGTTGCAGCAGATAAAAGACGTTGGTGAGGACCTCGAGCGGATTGTTGATTTCGTGAGCGACGGTGGCGGCGAGCCGCCCCAGAGTGGCCAGCCGCTCGGCACTGCGGCTGTGCTCCTGGCGGCGCTTCTCCTCGGTGAGATCGCGGTTGATTTCGAAGGTGCCGGTCAGGTGACCGGAAGCATCGGTGCGGGGAGTCCAGCGGCTGGCAACTTCGACCGTGCGGCCGTCCTTGTTGGTGTGAACCAACTCGCCACGCCATTCCCCGGCCGCGCGGACGGTAGCCAGAATCTCCGGCAAAGGAGCGGGGAATTCGGTTCGCAGAAGCTGATGACCGTTGTGGCCGAGAGCTTCCTCGCGCGTCCAGCCATAGAGCCGCTCGGCGCCGCGGTTCCAGAATTGAACGTTGCCGTTGAGGTCCATCACCAGGATGGCATCGTTGGCGAGGTCGAGAATGGAGGCGTACTCCCGCGCTTCGTCATCAGACCAGGCGGGGCGGGCGCGGAAAGGCATGCGCTACAGGATAATCCCGTTGCGGGCGGGCGGCAATGTTGTAGCGCTTAACCGACTAGGTGCTCGGTTGCGACGAGGATTGGGCGGCGCGATAGCTGGCGCGTAACTCCTCCACGATCTCGCGGGCGGCCTTGCGGGCGACCTCGAACTTGTCAGGCTCGAACGAAATCGCGCCCACGCGCGCGTGTCCGCCGCCGCCGTAACGCTCGCAGATCTTGGCCAGGTTCACCACGGTATCGGCGCGCGCCCAGGGATTGGAGCCGACCGCGACCTTGGTGCGGAAGCTGCTCTTGCTCAGCCCCACGCTGTAGGTGCAGGCGGGATGCAGGTAGTAGGGGATGAACTTGTTGTAGCCCTCCAGGTCCTGGTCGGTGACGTCGAAGAAGACCGTGCCATCCTTGCACTCGGCGCGCTCGCGCAGCAGGCGGATGGATTCCTGGTGGCGCTTCAGCAGGGGCGGCAGCAGGCCGGTGACGAAGGGCTGGCGCAGGATTTCCTCCAGCGGCATGGAGGCCAGCAGGGGAATCAGCCGTGGAATGAAGTTCGGGTCCTGGTTGGATTCGATCACCATGGTCAGCTTCATCGCCGGCTGCTGCATTTCGACCGCGGTCTGGGCGTCGGCATAGGAAGCGCCGTCAATCGTGTCGGCCCACTCAATGACCTCCGCCACCGGCGCCGGATCGAAGCCGAAGCGCGTCTCGGCGATGGTGGCGATGAACTTGGTGCACGACTTGAACCCGGGATCGTAGAATTTCTTGGTGCTGGTGTCGGCCTCGTAGTGGGCGGCGTCCTCGGGGGTGAGGAAGGCGCTGAGGTGATGATCGAACCACCAGGTGATCTTGGGCGAGGTGGAGTACTTGAAATCCACGATGGCGTTTTCGTCGCCGTCGAAGTGGCGCTCGTCGAACAGCGCGCCGGCACGGTGCACCAGGCCGCTGTAGTGGAACTGCACGTCCTCGCGGATACGCTCCCGGTAGAAGCGGCTGAACAACGCGGCCGAGCAGGCGCCGTCGAAACACTTGTCGTGGTAAAAGACCCGCACTCTCACTAAAGCCCCTTCCGCCGAAAACGGCACACCCAAAAGCGTATAGGAATCTCATCTTGGCGGGGTAATGTCAAGGCGGTGGCGCGATTCCACTCGGGCTAAGAACGCAAAGCCAAAGTGTGCTGGCCGCCGGGGATGTCGAGCGGCTCGGCGCATTGCGGGTCATCGTTCTTCACCGTGTTCACCCGCGTGCTGACCGCGTACGCCTTCATCAGCGCCGCGCCATAGGGCTTCAGCATGTCGGAAATTTCCTTGGTGTCCTTGAAACCGGGATCGAGCCAGAGGTCGTAATTGTCCGGCGGCAAGATGACCGGCATGCGATCGTGCACGGCGGCGGCCAGCTCGTTGGCCGAGGTGGTCAGGATGGAACAGGTCTCCAGAGTGTTGCCGTCGGGATCTTTCCAGCGGTCCCAGAGGCCGGCAAAAGCGAAGATGGATTCATCGCGCAGGGTGAAGCAATAAGGCTGTTTCGCCTTGGGCAATTTTTTCCATTCATAAAAGCCGTCGGCGGGGATGAGGCAGCGGCGGAGCTTGAGGGCGTCGCGGAAGGCAGGCTTGGTGGCGGCGGTCTCGGAGCGCGCGTTGATCATCTTGTAGCCGATGGAGGCGTCTTTCGCCCAGAAGGGAATCAGGCCCCAGCGCATCAGCGCCAGCTCGCGAATCGGCCTGGTGGCGTTCTGCCGGACGGTGGGAATGCGATCCGTGGGCGCGATGTTGTAGCGCGGCGACCAGTCCAGATCAACCTCGGCGCCGAAGTACTCCTTCAGTGCCTCACGCCCTTTGCCCAACCGGAATCGCCCGCACATACCTCATGATTGTAAAGCACGGCAGGTGGGCGGAGGCGCGGGGCGAGTTCGACGATTGTGGGGGAATCTGGAGGGGCCGGGCGGATTCGAACCGGCGCTGCGGTTTTCGCTTTTACTTTCGTGGCCATTTTGCTGCCCCTCCTTGGGCTGACCGAAGTCTGGGGGAGCAGGCGCGGAACGAAGCAACCTCGCGAAAGTTACGGGAGTAGCCGCCGAAAAATCGCGCGACGTTGGCCTGAGCGCGGGTGCTGGCAATGCGGCAGGCGTGCAGATCGTGGCAAACGGCGGCAAGTATTGAAAATGCTGCATTGTTGAGACACAATGGCCGCAGCAAATCCGCAAAGCATGGCACGGCACTACTACCGGACGAATGTTCCGCTCCCCATCATGATTTTGTGGTGGGTATTTCTAGGAATCTGCGTGCTGATTTACGGCGCGTATGATTCGTGCGTGCGCGGTCCAACACGGCAAGCGCAAGCGCAGTGGGAGAGAGACCATTTCACAGGATGGCGATTGCAGGAAACGTACGACACCGAGCACGGAATGTTCGACGACAGGCTAAGAAATGAAAGGTGTACGACCAAAGGCTATCCCGGTTATCCGGCATGTCCCCCGCAGCAGTATTACGCAGATGGCAAGCCACAACCAGCAGCGCTGGTACCAGCCGAAAGAAGCCGTAAACCTTGATTGATGCGATAGCGAGATTCCTTTCAGTACCCGGAGTGCGAGGCTGCCTAACAGGAATCGGCATATTCGGCCTGCTGTACTTGGCCGCATGGCGGCTCATCAAAGCACTGCCGAATGGTTATACTTTTGAACCACAGGGCCGACCCGGAAGCTTTGAACCGATTCTGGCTCGATACAGCAAACTAGCAGAACTCATCATTGGTCTAGCAACCAGCTCGATTGTGCTGCTGGCCGGTTCGTCCGTTTTCCGTTCCGCTGGAAAGCTGCCGAAAGCCTACGGCTCGCCGCTCGTACTGCTGGCCGTTAGCGTAATTTGGGGTGTCGTGTGGCTTGCATGGACGAACTATCACTACGAGTCATGGCAGCATCAGGAAACGTACTCACACCACAGATACCGGCTTAGTGTCGCCTTTGGATTTTCTGGCCTCCTGTGTTTCGCAGTCGGTTACGTATGGCTCGGATTCGCCTTAGTTGGTGACTAAATTTGTGCGCCGGGGCGGGGCTAGAATACGTGCATGGAATCGCGTGACCGTGTGACCACTGTTTCGTGCCCGCACTGCAAAGAATATGCTGTTCGCGTGCGCATCCGTCTTGGCGGCCCGCGTCAAGCAGAGCCACCACAATCCGTTCGCTGCCCAAAGTGCGGGCGGAATTTCGATGTGCCCGGCGAGATTGTTGACGGGTCTTAATATGGAATCCACGAAGAAAGCCAAGAACACTTGCCGTGGTGCTGTTTGTTGTTGCGCTGGCGTTGTGGGGCGCGACGATTAGCCACGATACGCTTGGTTTCGTTCCGCTGAATGGTGCGCAGGCCGTGGGGTACGATTTCTGGACGGCGCTGATGTGGCTGCTATTCATTTATGCGGCGCGCCGGTTGTATCTCGCATTTCGCAAGAAAAAGAAGGCGGTAGAGCAATGACAAAGCAGCCCGCCAAGAAGCGCTTCGCTGTCGGCGCTAAAGTGCGTGTAATAACGCCGGGAGTTAACGGGGTTGTTATCCAAGTAGATGATGAACCCCGCGCGATGGGGGAATACTGGCACAGAATAAAAACGGAACGCGGGGAACGCAGAGACCCCGGCTCGAATCTCGAACTTATTCCAAAGCCGATTGGTGGCGAAGCGGCCCCAACCAACACGGTCACGAAGAGCCAACTGGTAGAGTATTTCCGTAATTTGGAAAAAGCGTTAGACGAACACAAGCAGAAAGGCACGCCCAGCGGCGACCCGGTTTACCAGAAAATCTATGAGCAGCTAACCGGCGACCTTGCAGCAATTGGCATTGGACAAGACCAGATTGAAGCCTTAGCGGCACAGTGCGGGCATGGCAGCACTTTGGCCCGACTGGATAAGCTGCGCAAGAAACCAATTGGATTTTCCAGCGGCGAATAAGCTCCAGCGCGGCGCTGGCCGGTAAGTGAAACGCTGGAGGGGCCGGGCGGATTCGAACCGCCGACCTAGAGTTTAGGAAACTCTTGCTCTATCCAACTGAGCTACGGCCCCAGCAGAATCAGGTTAGCACGTAGCCAGCCGAGCGGAAAACCGCGGGGTCAATCGGGAACGAGATCGGGCTTTCAGCTTGTTCGCTCTGTCGCCCGCTGAAGCGGGCTTGACCTTCCTTTGATCCCTCCCCACGGCTTACCAGGCTGCGGAAAAAAAGGAGAAAAGCAGCTCCCTCGCGGACTAAAGTCCGCTCGGGATGACACAAGTAAAGGACTTCTGCGGCACGACTAAAGTCGTGCCCTGATACACGCCTGTCAGGCCACCGCCACGCCGGCTACGAAGGTATGCATCGGTTGCCCATCGGGCGTCAAGACAACAATGTCGGCGTCGGCGCCTTCCACGAGCTGTCCCTTGCGTCCCGCGAAACCGGCGACTCGCGCGGGATTCAGCGTGGCCATCCGGACCGCATGCCGCAATTCGCAGCCGGTGAATTGCATGGCGTTTCGCACCGCGCGATCGAGCGTGAGCACGCTACCCGCCAGGCGCCCGTCGTGTTCGGCGCGCTCGCCGCGCACTTCGAACTCGAATCCGCCGAGACGATAACGGCCATCGCCCATGCCGGTGGCGCTGAGGGCGTCGGTAATCAGCACGGCGCGTTCGACGCCCTTGGCGCGCAGGAACAGGCGCACGACATCGGGATGGACGTGAATTCCGTCGGCAATGATGTCGGCGGTGAGCCGGTCGTCCGCCAGCACCGCGCCCAGGATGCCCGGCTCGCGATGGTCTAAGGCGCGCATGGCGTTGAAGGTGTGGGTGGCGTGGCGTGCGCCTGCGGCAATCGCCGCTGCGACCGGGGCGAGCAAACTGTCGCTGTGGCCCAGGCTGACGCACACCCCGCGACGCGCCGCCTCGCCGATCAGGTACTCCGCCTTGGGCAATTCCGGCGCAACCGTCATCAGCGAAACTTTTCCCCGCGCCGCCTGCCACAACCGGTCGAACACTTCCAGAGACGGCGCCAGCAGATGTTCGGTGGGGTGCACGCCGCGCTTGGCATGGCTGAGGAATGGGCCCTCCAGGTGGATACCGAGCGGCTGGGCGCGCAGGCTGCCGTTTCGCTTGCGGGCGGAGGTGGTTTCGATCGCCGCCGCCAGCCTGTCCAGGGCAACGTAGGTATCGTCCAGCGGCGCCGTCACCGTCGTCGGGAAATAGGCAGTCACGCCGTGCTTGACCAGGAAACGCTCGATCTCCTCGAGCGCGGCGGCATTGGCGGCCATGACGTCATGTCCGGCGCCTCCGTGAATGTGGATGTCAATGAACCCGGGCGCCAGGATTGCGCCCGGGAAATCGCGCACCTGCGCGCCGGCGGGAATCTCTGAGTGGTCGCGCGCAGTGACCTGCGCGATGACTCCATCCTCGATGACCAGCACCGGGCGGGAGATCTGCTCCAGCGGTGTCAGCAGCGCCGATGCGGTTAAGACCGTTCTCACAAGCCAGGGTGTCCTCGGAGCATCTTATATGCGTATGCGGCGGGAATGGAAACCGAAGCCGCGGAGCAGCGGATCTGAATTCACCACGGAGGCACGGAGACACGGAGGAATGAAGGACTCAAGATCAAGAAGTCAGAATACGCAGGAACACGGCACCGAGGCGGTGCACCGCGTTGTTCGACAGAAGCTGCCTTGCACCGCTGGTGTCGAAATCACTGCGTCGGGAATTTGGCGCGGCGCCGGCCGTTGGTGCCGCCGCCGATGATGACGACGATGGCTGTCAGGAATATGGCGAAAAAGACGGCCAGGCTGAGCGTCATGGCGAAATTGTTGGACATCGCTCCGACCTCCTGTGCCCAGTGCCAGCCGCGGTACTTTGCCCGGCACGAGCGAAAGTAATTTTTTAACGGCCACAGTCGCCGCAAGCGGATCGGGTTGAACGGTTGTGGCAGTGGCGCTTCCATTCTTGTTCGCATGGCCCGTGTACTGCCGTTACGCGGAGGCGGCGTCGCACTTGAGGCGGACGCGCCATTTGCCCGCTTCGCGCTGGCCGGCGACGGCCAGGACGTACCCTTTGGTGATGCGGTGAGCAAAAGTGATCCGCAACGTCGCGCCGGGTTCCACGATGTTCTGCAGCAGCGCCGTACCCTCCTGCGGGCGAGTGAACACCAACTCCACTTTTTCGGCGAACGGCAGACGGATGGCCGAGAGGCCCGCGATCATAGCCGGGATACGGCCGATTTCGGCCGGCGGTGTGAGCGCCGGCTGCTCCTCGACGGCAAGCTGGCCGGCAGCCTGAGGCTGTCCGGCAGCCGGGGTCGAGGCCTCGGCCACGGGAGCGGGCGCCTCTTTTTTGTCTGCGCTGCGCGACCCCCCGTCTTTGCTGGGGAAATACACGCCCCAGAAGTTGCCGAGAGCTTCGTCAAATTCGATGCCGTAGTGCGAGGCGGAGCGTTTGTCGAGCCACACCACCCGCGCCGCTTGCGGGTTCTGGCCGTGGTGTATGGCGACTTGCAAGCGCTCGCCCTGGGCCAATCTTGCGGGCGTGCTGGTGACGCGGATGCGCGCACCATGCTTGCTTACCGAGGTGGTTTCAGCGTGGAGAACACGGTCGTCGCCGCTCACGACAGAAATCAGGATCTTCAGTTGAACGCGTGCGCTGCGCCGTTTGAACGCCCTGGAGAGGGCGTTGGGGATCGGTGCGGATTGCATCCTTGGATGATCGCCTGTACGCCTCGGCATCACAAGTAACCAACGACCAGCGATTTTCGTCATGCGGAAATGGCAGCAAAGTGCAGATGTTGTGATGTAAGTTACCGCAAGTACTGGGCGCTTCCGTTATATAGTGCACCCACCCAATACTTGAGGTGTCCTTGCGCACGCGCATTGCGGTCTTCCTTCTGCTGCTATGGTCCGGGGTTGCCTGCGGCCAGTCCGACGCGCTCCTCAGCACGATGAAACAGGAGCTGAACCGCTCCTTCGAGGCGCTGAAGAAGACTGCGACGCCGCCCTACTTCATCTCGTACCAGCTCACCGATAATCGCGCGATCTCGGTCCAATCGTCGTTCGGCGCGCTGACTGCCAGCAGCGATGCCCGCACACGCTTGCTGGATATTGACCTGCGGGTCGGGGATTACAAGCTCGACAACACGCATTCCGGCGGCGAAGGTTTCGACCCCCGGACCGGCTCCCAGGCGGCGGTCAGTATTCCGATAGAGGATGACGCGCAAGCGGTGAAAGTCGCCCTGTGGCTGGAAACCGATCGGCATTACAAATCCGCGGTGCAGCGGCTGGAGGCGATCAAAACCAACGCCCAGACCCGGCCGCCCAAGGAAGACCGTTCGCCCGATTTCTCGACGGCACCGCCGGAGAGCTCCCTGGAAGCGCTGGCGCCTTTCTCCTTCGACCAGCGAGCGTGGGAGGCGAAGGTTCGCAAGTACGGTCGTGTCTTCCGCCAAGATCCCAATATTTTGAGCGCGCATGTCAACGCCAGCGGGGAGATCGAAACCCGCCGCTACGTCAATACCGACGGCAGTGAACTCCGCATCTCCATGCCGTTATACCGGCTCGATATTTCCGCAACCATCAAGGCTACCGACGGAGAAATCCTGCCGCTGCACCGGCAGTTCATGTCATTCACGCCCGAAGGCATGCCGGGCGAGGAAGCCGTCATGCAAGCGGTGTCCGAGATGGTGGCGGGTCTGGTTGCACTGCGCAATGCTCCGGTGGGAGATGCGTATACCGGGCCGGCCATCCTTTCCGGCCGCGCCAGCGCCGTGTTTTTTCACGAGGTCTTCGGGCACCGCATCGAGGGCGACCGGCTCAAGGGGGACGACGATGCCCAGACATTCAAGAAAAAGCTGAACCAGCAGATCTTGCCGAAATTCCTGTCCGTGTATTCGGATCCCACGCTCAACCACTACCACGGCGCAGACCTGGTCGGTTATTACTCGTACGATGACGAGGGCGTCAAGGCGCGGCGCGTGCAAGTGGTGCAGAACGGCGTGTTCAGGAGCTTCTTGACTTCGCGCTCGCCGATGGCAGGATTCGAACACTCCAACGGCCATGGCCGCCGCCAGCAGGGCTACCCGACGATGTCGCGGCAATCGAACCTGGTGGTGGAAGCTTCGCAGTCGGTTTCGCGTTCCGCGCTGAAAAAGTTGCTCATCGAGCGCGTCAAGGCCGCCAAGAAGCCCTATGGACTCCTGTTTGACGATATCGAGGGGGGCTTCACCTTTACCGGGCGGAACGTGCCGAACGCGTTCAGCGTAATGCCGACGGTGGTTTACCGGGTGTATCCCGACGGACGCGAGGAGAGGGTTCGGGGGCTCAACCTGGTGGGCACGCCCCTGATCGCATTCAGCAAAATCAGCGCCGCCGATGACGCGCCCGACGTCTTTAATGGCGTGTGCGGCGCCGAATCGGGATGGGTGCCGGTGTCGGCCGTAGCGCCGGGCTTGCTGGTGGACCAAATCGAGGTCCAGCGCAAGCCGAAAGCGCAGGATCGTGATCCGATTCTGCCCGCGCCCAACGCGGAAGCCAAGTAAGTCATGACTCGGGGAGGACGCGCGTGAAATTGTCTGCCTGCCGCTGGTTGCTGGTGCTGATCGCCCTGCTGCCATCCGCTTTCGCCCAGGAAGACGTCGTCATGAAGGCCATGGGCGACGAACTGGACCGTTCCGTCGCCAAGCTGAGCCTGCCCAGCCTCGACAAACCTTACTTCATCGCCTATCGCGTCGACGACGCGAATGATGTAGCCATCTCGGCGACGCTGGGTGCGCTGACGGGGAGTGTGAGCAACCGTTCCCGGGTGCTGACCCTGGAGGTGCGGGTCGGCAGTTACGCGCTGGACAACACGAATTTTCTGACCGCGAGTTCCATGCAGTTTGGCGGAGGCCGCCTGTTAAGCCGCCAGATCCTCCCGCTGGACGACGATTACGACCAGATTCGCCGCTCCATATGGCTGGCGACCGACCGCGCTTATAAGGCCGCGGCCGAGGAACTGGCGCGCAAGCGGTCCGTGCTCGAACAGCGCAGAAGCAGCGCCATGTTGCCCGATTTCACGCAGCAGCCCGCGGTGACGCTTCGCGAAAATCCCGTTCCGATCTCCGTGAACACCGCGGACCTGGAGAAGTTGGCGCGCGATCTATCGGCTGTGTTTCGCGATTCACCCGATATCCTGGGCTCGTCCGCCGCCATTTCCGTGCGCAATGTCTTCACCCGCTATGTCAACAGCGAGAAGACCTCGTTCACGCGCGCGGAACCGTTTGTCAGCGTGACCGTGAAAGCCGAAGGAAAGTTTGCCGACGGCCTGCCGCTCCAGGATTCCTACGAAACTTATGCCCGCAGCCCGGAGGCGCTGAACGCCGCCGAACTGACCAGGAACGCGCGCGCCATGGCGGCCCGCATGAAGGAGGCTCGCTCCGCCGCCATCCTGGACCGCTACACCGGACCGGTGTTGTTTGAAGGGGAAGCGGCGTGCCAGGTGGTCGCGGATGTGTTCGCGCCGGGCCTGGCCGCCGGCCGCTTCCCGATCTTCGATCAGCCGCAGATGGAATCGGGTATGCAGCAGTTCTTCGCACAGTTCGGCGGCGTGGACCTCGCCGACCGTATCGGGGGACGTGTGGTTCCGGATTCCATCGACGTTGTCGACAGCCCTTCGCTGGAATCCTTCCGCGGAATTCCCCTGCTCGGCTCGCGCCGCATTGACGACGAAGGCGTACCCAGCCGCGAGGTCAAACTGGTGGAGGGAGGAATTCTCAAGACGTTGCTGGTCACCCGCGATCCTACGGCTGACTTCAAGGCCAGCACCGGCAGCCGCCGTGGACTGGGCGCCATGCCCAGCAACCTCTTTTTTTCCGCGCGCAAGGGAATCAAGGAACAGGAGCTGCGGAGCCAACTCCTGAAATTGGCCAAGCAGCGGGGCAGCGAGTATGGCATTGTCGTCCGCCGCTTGCCCATTGCCGGTCTTCACCCCCTGATTCGCCTGGTCGCTAACATGGGAATGCCTGGAACGGGCTTAAGTTCCGGCATTGATATCGTCATGCTGTATCAAGATGGCCATGAAGAGCGGATTCGCAGCGTGGAGCTTCCCCAGGTGAACATTCCGGCTTTCAAGGACATCATTGCCGCCGGCGACACCCCCACGGTGTACAACGGCCCCTTCATTCCGCTGCTGAATTCGATTTTTTCCGGCATGGGGAGTAGCGGGCTGGATCCGCAGTCGTACCAGGTGGTTTCGTACATTGCGCCGTCACTGCTGTTTGAGGAACTGACGCTGAAGAAAATCAGCGCGCCGGCGCCCAACGCGCCGGTTGCCTCGTCCCCGGTACTGGCAGGCAAATAGGGCCGGCGGCGCCGGGCCGGCGCAGCCGAATTTTTCATGGTCCCGTAATCTGCCGTTCATCACCGTTTCACACCCCCGGGATTGAATGGCGGCATGGAAACCGCGGAAAAAGCGTCATCAGCCACTCCAATTTATGTCGAGCTGCTCCAACTGACGCTGACCGCCTGCGAGCTGGCGCGGCAATCGGCGGCTGCCACCGCCGACGCGCTGGCCAGCAAATCGCCGGAGGCGTTGGCCGAGATTGCCGACTGCGAGCGCAAGCTCGACCTCATTGACCGCGAGCTCGACGAGCGCGTCGCCTATGCGGTCACCCTGGTGGAAGCCGCCGACGCCCGCGAGCTGCTGGTTTGCATGAAGTTTCTGATCGACCTGGAGCGCATCGGAGACCTGCTGTGTTCGGCCGCCTCCTGCGTCCAGGTGCTGGACCATACGGTGGACATGGCCGACATCAAGGACCTGATCGAGATGGCGACCGCGCTGGAAGCGATGCTGCGGGACGCGCACGATGGACTGGCGCGGCGCAATGTGGAGATTGCCGTCGGCATCGTTCGCGCCGACGCCGAAATCGACCGCCGCCGCAACCTGCTCCTCTTCCGCATCCTCAATGGCCTGACCTCGGCGACGCGCAACGCCGTGCACGTGCTGTTCATCGCCAATGCGCTGGAACGCTCCGGCGATCACGCCGTCAACCTCGGCGAGGAAATCTGCCACATGGTGACCGGGCACAGCATCCGGCACGTCCGGCGGGAAACCGACAAGTCGTACGAGCAGCGTTATCTCGACTGGTTGCGGGGCCACGAGGGCAGCGTGAATCCGGCTGCGGTGGGGCAGGAGGGAAGTACGAGGGAAAATTAAAAGGGCCGTGACATTGGTTATGGTCTAGCCGCCGACTCCTGCGAGGGAGTTGACAACGTGGACGCATGTACCGTCACAGCCCCTAGTGCAATCGCTGCTTTCGCAGTGCCGAACCCCAACGGAACCTCGCAGAACCGTCGGTTTTTTCGGGTCCGGCCGCTCAACGAGTTGCCTCGCCTTGCGGATCACCCAGTCTACTTTGGACTGGCGACCGATGATTGACGCCAACCCTTTCGACCGTCGACGTGTTGGAGATTAGCAGGTTCGAAATTAGAGTCAATGCCCGTTTCTGGTGCAATTGTGGAAAAGCCTGCGGAAAAGGGGCGGAAAACGTGGATTAAATTCAAACTTTCGATTTTTTTCGTAAATGATGGCTGCGGCGCAGCTTCGGCGACCAGGCTACGACCGGGGCGGATCCTGTGACAGCAACTCGGCATCATGTTTGGGGAGGACTGCAGCCGTCGCTAGAGAGTCTGTGTAGTAAGTGCGCCGCGCCGCTGGCGCTCTGCGGAGAGAAACCAGGCGGCAAAAATTAAAAGGGCCGTGACATTGGTTATGGTCTAGCCGCCGACTCCTGCGAGGGAGTCAACAACGTGGACGCATGTACCGTCACAGCCCCTAGTGCAATCGCTGCTTTCGCAGTGCCGAACCCCAACGGAACCTCGCAGAACCGTCGGTTTTTTCGGGTCCGGCCGCTGAACGAGTCGCCTCGCCTCGCGGATCACCCAGTCTACTTTGGACTGGCGACCGATGATTGACGCCAACCCTTTCGACCGTCGACGCGCGGAATACTACTCCGGGAATTGCAATTGTCAACGCTCATGATTGGTGCAATCAGAATTTTTGTAGAGGTCATTCACAGATTTGTAATGTGCACAAAAAATGGGCGTTGACGATGATCAAAATCACAAGCAGCGGTTATCCACAGATTTTTCCACAAAACGCGCTAAATCGCGCGGTTTTCAACAGATGCACCAAATGAATGTCTTGACCGAGAAAACCTCGATAGTTCATTGTGTCTCAAACAGGGCAGGGATGTCAGATCTGGTCGCTTATGTCGACGGCGGTTCGCACGGGAATCCGGGGCCGGCAGGTATTGGCATCGTGCTGGAGACCCCCGGGGGCGCAACCATCAGAGTTTCCAAGTGGATAGGCCACCAGGACAACAACGTGGCCGAATATGCCGCGGTGCTGGAGGCGCTGCAACTGGCCGTCGCCCGCAAAGCCAAGCGGCTGCAAGTTTATTGTGATTCGGAAGTGGTCGTTCGGCAAATGAACGGTGAGTATGCCTGCCGCAGCCCCCGCCTGTACTCCCTGAACTGGACCTGCCGGAAGCTTGCCCGGGCGATGGAATTCACCATCAGCCACATCCCGCGTGAGGCGAATCTGGAGGCCAACCACCTTGCCAATGCCGCCGTGCGCTGTCGCGGAGAGGCGTTCGGCTTCGTGTAGCGCTCAATGCGCCGCTTCCGCAGAGCGGAATGCCGGAACCACCATCGCAGTTTCCACGGTGGGCAGATTGAAATGGGCGAGTGCGGCCCGTTGCGCCGCGGCCATTTGCTTGTCGGCGGTAAGCTCGTAAGCCTTCACCAGCAATGCCAGCGAGCATGCGTCCTTGAAGTCCTCGCGCAGGTAGGGAATCGCCTGCAAGGGCTTGCTCTCGGCCATGAGCTGGGCTCCGAGCGCCGCGTTTAAGGCGCGCTGAACGATTTCGCTGGGACCGTGGTCGGCAATGGTTCGGAGCTGCTGCATGGCGTGCTCGGCGGTGTTTTTGTCGCCGGCGTGCAGGGCGCGCGTAACGCGCCAGCGCAGGATACGCGCCGTCTCATCCTGATGGTCGGACCTGGAAACGCTGGCGTGTTCGTTCAAAGCTGCGGCCGCGCGCTCGAGATGCTTCAGCGCCACGCTGTCGTCCTCCTGGTACATGGCCATCATGCGATACGCCTGCGCTTCGGCGAAGCCGAGATCGTGCACGTGGGCCCACTGAGCCGCGCTCTCAAACGCCTGGTCGGCAGCGCGGTAGTCTTTCTCCCACACATAGGTGATCGGGTATTGCAGCCGGCAGAGAATCCGGTCTTCCGACATCTCCGCATGCTGGTTGCAACGCCGGTATTCGGCGCGGGCGCGCTCTTCATCGCCCTTGAGCGCGTAGGTATCGGCGAGTCCCATGATGGAGAAGCCGGGCGCGATCTTCAGCGCTGCCTGGTAGTGTCCCACGGCGGCATCGAACTGGCCTGCCTGGCGCAGGATCTCGGCATACGAATCCTGGGCATTGGGTTCATTGGGCAGCACCTCGGCATAGTGCTCCATCGTCTGGATCGCTTTGGCGAAGTCGCCCATGCCGGCGTAGGCGTAGGCCGCCGAATTCAAGGCCGGCGGGTAATCGGGGTCGACCGCCAGGGCTCGGTTCAACAATTCCGCGGCGCGATCGTAGCTGTAGCGCCCCATGAGCCAGTTTCCGGCCAGCGACAGCAGTTGCTTGTCGAACGGATAGCGGGCGATCAGGTCGTTCATGGCGGCGATTCCGGACAAGAAATTTCCTTCACGGATGCCGGTGATCCAACGCACGAACAGGCGCTCGCCGTAGCTGCCCCTGCGGACCGCTGTATTGGCCCGCTGCAGCGCGGCCCTGGCCTCTTTCGGGTGCTGCGAGCGGAAGGCGATCATCAGGTGGGCCAACGCGAAGTTGGGGTCCAGTTTCACCGCTGCCCGCCACTGGCCGAGAGCGCGGTCCAGGTGGAAATTCATGGAGTCGGTCATCGCCTGCTGGTACAGGGCGCGGGCCTGGGCGGAGGTGGTGGTGACCGGCAGCATGGCAGTCGTGCCGGCCTGCGGGCGCGCGGCCGGCCGTGAGAAGTGTGCGGGCGCGTTCTGCGCAACTCCCGCCGGCGACAGGCATAGAAATGCGATCAGCAATGAGCGTTGCATCGGCTGTGATGTAGCGCGGATTTCACTGGAATGCAATCCGTTGCCGCAGCTTTCTGCAGCAACGTACCCGCGAAGGTACGTGTTGGCGATTGCGTTCCACACCGGTTCTGCGCTTAAATCGCGGCGCAGGAGGGAGGGGAATTATCCTGCCACGGGTTTGTATTCTTCGTTGGTTGGCAGTCGGCGTGTTGCTGCTGGGCGCCTCCCTCGCTTGCGCCGCGCGCGACCTGGCGGTGATCGTCAACAAGTCCAGCCAGGTCAGGAGCCTGACCTCCGCCGAACTCGGCAAGCTGGCGAACGCGTCGTTGGCGACGTGGCCGGGCGGCGGCAAGGTGACCCTGATCCTTCGCGATCCCGGCGCGCCCGCGATGAAGATTGCGATGGAAAAATTCTTCGGCACGACAGCGGAAAGAATCAAGGCGGTGATGGCCGCCAACCCCGGGTACTTCGTGGTCGTGGATTCCGACGCCGAGGTCATCCGCATGGTCGAGAGCCTGTCCGGAGCGGTCGGGCTGATTGATATTTATTCCATCACCAGCAGCGTCAACGTGGTCAAGGTCAATGGCAAGCTGCCGCTGGAAGCCGGCTATGCGCTGCACGGAAATTAGTTGTCGGTTCTCGGTTCGCGGTTTGCGGTTTTCGGTGTGCAGTAATCGGTAACCGAGATATTGGTCTGCTTACCAACCGTACTCACATCCGACAACCCGTATCCAGAACTGACAACCGATAACCGACAACCGATGACCGACAACCGAAAACCGAGAACCTGACGACTCTTAGCCCGCAGACCGTTATAATCGTCCCGTGCTGAAGTACTCCATCGTCATCCCCCTGCACAACGAGCAGGAAAACGTCACCGAACTCTATGACCGCCTGAAAGCGGTGATGGAAGCGCAGCCGGACCCGTTCGAGCTGGTGTTCGTGGACGACGGCAGCACCGACCGCACCTTTCACCTGCTGCGGGAAATCCAGGCCGTGGACAGCCGCGTGGTGGTGATCAAGCTGCGGCGCAATTTCGGGCAGACGCCCGCGCTGGCGGCCGGCTTCGATCATGCCGGCGGCGAATACGTCATCGCCATGGATGGCGACCTGCAGCACGACCCCGCCGACATCCCGCTCTTTCTGGAAAAGCTGGCCGAGGGCTACGACATCGTCAGCGGCTGGCGCAAGCAGCGCATTGACAACCTGTGGCTGCGCCGCATCCCTTCACGCTGTGCCAATTGGCTGATGGCCAAGCTCAGCGGGGTGGACATTCACGACTTCGGCACCACCTTCAAAGCCTATCGTCGCGATCTGCTTGCGCAGGTGCCGCTGTACGGCGAACTGCACCGCTTCATTCCCGCGCTGGCGTCGTGGCATGGCGCCACCATCTGCGAGATTCCGATCAAGAACACGGTGCGCGAGCGCGGCGAGTCCCACTACGGGCTGGGCCGCACCTTCCGCGTCTTTTTCGACCTGATCACCATCCGCTTCCTGTTGCGCTACCTGTCGCGCCCGCTGCATTTTTTCGGCACCATCGGCATGCTCAGCAACCTGGCCGGTCTTGCCATCGCAGCATTCCTTTTGCTCGACAAGCTGCTGACCGGCGACCACATCATGGCGACGCACGGTCCGCTGATGATCTTCGGCGCCGTGCTCATCATCGCCGGCGTGCAGATGCTGGCGCTCGGTCTGCTCGGCGAATTACAGGTCCACCACTATCACGGCTCGCAGGCCGCGCCCTATTCCGTGGACCGCGTCTTCCGCGCCAGCGACCAATCCGCGGTCACGGAGTAAGAGTTGTGGCGCACAGCCTCCCCGGAGAGAAGTCGATGGGGACGGCACGATTGCATAGGGAGTAGGCCCGCGTAACTTGTGATAAGGCGATTTCACGACAGTTATCCAAACAAAGCCCATAGCAAAGCCGCCCACGTCGCACATCACGCTTAGGCCTCCGCGCCGAAGTGGATTGAGGAAGCCCAAAATGGCACGGCATCGCTCCGCTTTTCGTTCGGAAATGCAGTTCTGGCCTTGCGAAATCGCTCACGAGAATTAAACATCGGGCTATTCAGGGCTAAACAAAGGAAATTCCAAGGTAATTCGCTTCGCCTCCTCGAAGAGTAGTTCCCACCGGCGGGACGCATCACCCCCTGAGGCGAAGGGCCCAATCTCGTCAGACCCAAGCGCGGGAGAGCCGGAGGCAAACATATGACGCCTCCAATCGGCCTCGCGGTCCTAACCCAGATCAAGAGGAGAAATACCATGAAACGTATCGCAATTGTTGCAATTGTCCTGGGCATGTTAGTGCTGGCGGTACCGAGTGTCATGGCCAATGGTGACAACGGTCCCACCGTCGTGCTCGGAGCGGACAACCCCCTTATCGATGTTCCCGCTGTTCAATCCGCCGTGAACCAGGGCGGGAAGGTCATACTGAGGGGGACATTCGACTTCGGAGTCGATGCCGGAAACCACATCATCGTTCCCGGAAGACCCGATCCCGATCAGGACGTGAAGGGCAAGAGCACAGTGTTTATCTACCAGAAGGACGTCACGATCATAGGGGAGACTGGTAAGCATGGAGACCTGCTCACGGTCGTCAAGAATGGCATGCCGCCTTTCTGGATTGGCTGGGACGGCGAGACTTACCGAAATCCGCCGTCTGGCACAGAGAACGTGGATTTCGGCAGTGAGACATTCCCACAGGATAGCCAAGGGAGAATCTCCTATCGCGACACCGGCCCCGAGATTGGATACTTAGGACACCGAACCAGATACGCTCGCGCTTTCCAAAACGTAAGCGCTACGATCAAGAACATCTACTTCGATTCCCCTAAGCACTACGGCGTAAAGGCCACTGCCGGACGCGACGTCATTCTCGTAGGCAATGTCTTCAGCAAGGTTCAGTTCGGTGGTCTCGTTCACCTTAACAATCCCTTCGGGCCCGGGACTGGGACTGCCGGCGCCACGCACATTGCGGCCGGTTTTTTGGGGATCAGTCTGTACTATGCCCCATTCGTGTATCCGGCGATCACCGGCAAGATCGATGCTGAGCAGAACTTGGTTGACGACGTGGGCACCGACCCTACCGTTAATACGCATTTCGGCGAATGTTTCGGGCTGGGAGCGCTCTTCACAAACGCCGCCGTCACGATTCAGCAGAACGAGATACGGAATATTGGCAGGCAGATGAATGGCTTGGGTCCAATTGTCTTTGCGTCCTCCATCGTGCTAGTTGACAACTATACGGCGTCGCCCCTCGTGGCCCAGAACATCGTCTACAACAGCTCGTTCATCGGGATTTGGGATCTTGCCGCGCTGCCTCCCCCGCCTCCCGGTCCTCCCCTGTCTCCCGGTCCAACGATCGAGGGAAACACCGTGAGCGACTGCGCTCTTACGGGCATCTGGTCCGACAGTTCCATTCTCGCTTCTATTGTCGGGCCGAGGGAGGGTGGCCTCATCGACAAGAACTCGATCTCCCAGGATAGCCTGCTAGGCAGTGGCCAGTCCTGCATTAAGGCAGATTTCTTGAGCGCGTGCTCGATCACCAAGAACTCGTTCTCAGGCACTTTCAGTGGGGGCTTGGTCCAACTCGGGAGTTCCAACAATTGCACGCTGCTCATGAACAAGGATCAGAGAAAGTCTATTCCGTCGGGTTCCCCGACATACATTCTGGATAGGTACTCTCCCGACAGTCCGTACTCTTCCGGCAACCTGATCAAGGGATCGTCCGGGACCGCCGTCGACAACGGCACCAACAACACAATCTCCCTCCCGCCCCGGGGTGGGATGCAGTGACGGCGCTAAGACGTGGGCCGAACTAGTTCGGCCCGCAGCCTCTCTGCACAGGTTTTCGGGTACATGGAGGATTTGTCGCTTTTCGACAGAACAGGACGTAACTGTTGATAACAGCGCTTCACACAAGTTACCTTTTTGCCGTCGACCATCGACCGTCAGCCCCGTGATGCCCATCACTGCACCCCCGCCCGCTTCGGCGGAACATTACGGGTTTCCACGAATGCCGCCGAAGGGGGCTATATAATGGCTACTCCCGTTATGGAAAAAACCGCTCGTGTCACTCCTGCACTGCGTCTGGCCCAGCGGATGTCGCGGCTGGGCACCGAGACCGCCTTCGAAGTGCTGGTCCGGGCGCGTGCCCTGGAAGCGCAGGGCAAAAGCATTATTCACTTGGAAATCGGCGAACCCGATTTCGACACGCCCGCCAACATCATCGAAGCCGGCAGCAACGCCCTGCACAAGGGCTGGACGCACTACGGCCCGTCGCCGGGCCTGCCCGAACTCCGCCAGACGATCGCCGATTACGTCTCGCGTACCCGCAACGTCAAGGTGGCGCCGGAAGAGGTGGTCGTCGTTCCCGGCGGCAAGCCGATCATGTTCTACGCCATCACCGCGCTGGCCGAGGAAGGCGACGAGGTCATCTACCCCAATCCCGGCTTCCCGATCTACGAGTCCATGATCAACTTCGTGGGCGCCAAGGCGGTGCCCATTCAGTTGCGCGAAGAACTGGATTTCCGCCTCGACGTCAAGGAACTGGCCTCGAAGATCACCATCAACACGCGGCTCATCATCCTCAATTCGCCGCACAATCCCACCGGCGGCGTGCTGACCAAACAAGACGTGCTCGAAATCGCCGCCGCCATCGGCGACCGCGACATCATGGTGCTCTCCGACGAGATCTACAGCCGCCTGCTGTTCGAAGGCGAGCCCTTCTCCATCATGTCGGTGGACGGTTTCAAGGACCGCACCATCCTGCTCGACGGCTTCTCCAAGACCTACGCCATGACCGGCTGGCGCATGGGCTATGGCGTCATGCGCGCCGATCTCGCCACCCACCTGGCGCGCCTGCAAACCAACGCCGTCTCCTGCACCGCCAGTTTCACGCAGCAGGCCGGAGTCGAGGCGCTCAAGGGCGACCAGACAGCGGTGACCAAAATGTGCGCCGAGTTCAAGCGCCGCCGCGACTACATGGTCGAGCGCCTGAACCGCATCCAGGGCTTTTCCTGCCGCCTGCCCAAGGGCGCGTTCTACGTTTTCCCCAACGTCACCAAGACCGGCTGGCCGTCGAAGAAGCTCGCCGACGCGCTGCTGGAGCAGGCAGGCGTTGCCGGGCTCAGCGGCACTTCGTTCGGCGCCTTCGGCGAAGGCTATGTCCGTTTCAGCGTCGCCAATTCCATGGAGAACATCCAGAAGGCGCTGGACCGGATCGAGGAGTGGACGAAGAAGAATTTGTAATTTGCAATTTGTAATTTGCAATTTTGAGGGCCGCTCCTGCGGCCCTTTCCATTTTGTCTGGTATTCCATGCCGTCACAAGCAGGCCAGTAGTCTTCAATTGCAAATTACAAATTACAAATTACAAATCACAAATCACTAACCCCAAACCGGTGCACACGTCACTTGCCCCTGTGACTACTCTCACTGACCCCTGCGTCTCCAGGCTCTACTCTCGCCAGTTAACAGTCCGAGGGCACTCGTGCGTTCAGGTGCCTTACCGGGGGGAGCTTCCATGGCAATCACGGATTCCAAGACCGGCGCGGTGGTGCGCGATTACTCCATTGAACAACTGAAGGAAGCCGCCAACCTGATGCGCGGCTACGACCTGGCCGTGCTGTGCGCCGCCGCCAGCGGCCATGCCGGTGGGACGCTCTCCATCATGGACATTGCCGCCGCGCTCTACCTCAAGGTCGCCAATCTGGATCCGAAAAACGCCGAATGGCCCGACCGCGACCGCATCATCTTCTCCACCGGGCACAAGGCGCCCAGCCTGTATCTCGGCTTGGCGTTCGCGGGCTTTTACCCGCCCGAGGAAGTGGTCACGCTGCGCAAGCTCTACTCTCCCTACCAGGGCCATCCGCACTGGCTGAAGCTGCCGGGCGTGGAAGCCTCCACCGGTTCGCTGGGGCAGGGCCTCAGCATCGCCGTCGGCATCGCGCTCGCCGGACGCCTGAACAACAAGACCTACACCACGTTTTGCCTCATGGGCGACGGCGAACAGCAGGAGGGCCAGATCTGGGAAGCCGCCATGGAAGCCGGCCACTACAAGCTGGATAACCTGGTCGGCATCGTGGACTGCAACCGGCTGCAGATTGACGGCCGCGTCTCCGACGTCATGAACATCGATCCCATTGAGGAAAAATACCGCAGCTTCGGATGGGACGTGATTCGCATTGACGGCCACGACATGGACCAGGTGGTGTGTGCGCTGCGGCAAGCCAAGGCGCGCATCGGCACGGGCAAGCCGCTGGCCATCATCGCCGACACCATCAAGGGAAAGGGTGTCAGCTTCTGCGAAAACGTTGCCGGATGGCACGGCAAGGCCCCCAACCTGGAAGAGACCAGGAAAGCCCTCGCCGAACTCGGACTGAGCGAACAAATTCCGCTCGACGCGCTGCTGGCGAAAGCCAAGGCGTACCAGGCCACGGTTGATTCCAAGCTCTTCGACAAGATGCCGCGCTTCAAGCGCGATTACTGGTGGAACGGTTCGGTGGACATGCAGGCGAAGATGAGACCCACGCGCATGGGCTTCGGCGAGTCGCTGGCCAAGAACGGCGCCGACGAGCGCGTGGTTGCCCTCGGCCTCGACATTTCCGGTTCCATCACCATCAGCGAGTTCTACAACGGCAAGCCGGAGCGCAAGCCGCGCTGGCTGAGCATGGGCATCGCCGAACAGTCCGCCACGGCGGTGGCGGCGGGACTGGCGCGGGAAGGGAAGCTGCCGGTGTTTGGCACTTATGCGACCTTCGCTGCGGCGCGCAACCTCGACCAGATTCGCACTTCCATCTGCTACGGCAATTTCAACGTCTTGATCGCAGGCGCGCACGGCGGCGTTTCCGTCGGTCCCGACGGCGCGACCCACCAGGCGCTGGAAGATCTATTCGCCATCTGCGGCCTGCCCAACATGGTTGCCGTGGTGCCCTGCGACAGCGTCGAGACCCGCAAGGCCACCGACTACCTGCTGATGCAGCACGTCGGCCCCAAGTACATCCGCTTCGCGCGCGAGGCTACGCCGGTGGTCACCCGGGAAGACACGCCCTTCGTTTTCGGCAAGGCCAACGTGATTCGCTTGCGGCGCGAGTCGAAGGAATTTATCGACGCCTTCGATACCGTGCTGGCCTCGCAGTACCGCGATGAAGAGGAAGACCTTTCCATCATTGCCTGCGGCCCGATGGTGCCGGAAGCCATGCGCGCCGCTTATATCCTCAAAACGGATTTCGGCTACGAAACGCGCGTCATCAATCTGCACACCATGAAGCCGGTGGACGAGGCAGCCATCATCCGCGCCGCCAAGGAGACCGGCATCGTCATCACCGCCGAAGAACACCAGATCGGCGCGCTGGCGTGGCGCGTCAGCGGCGCGATTACCGCCAGCCCCGAACTCTATGGCCGGCCGATTATCACCGGAGCGATTGGGGTCCAGGACCGCTTCGGCGACTCCGGCGCGCCCTGGGAGCTGATTAAGGAATTTGAGGTCTCGGCCGAGCACATCGCGCAGAAGGCCGCCGAGCTGATGAAGATCAAGCAACAAAGAATCTCGGCGCGCATGGATATCGGGGTGCTGACCGGCAGCCGCAACTAGAACTGCTTGAAGCGAAAAGACAAGGCAAAAGAAATTGCCGACGAGCTTCGCGCGTGGCCGCGCTGGAAGGCTATTTTGGCCGCTGGGGACGCGCACCTAAATCCTTGACCACCGCCTTGCGGAACCCGGCCACTCGCTTGTTCTTCTTCTCTTCTGACCAGCCCTCGGATTGCATGTGGTCTTCCAAGAGAGTTGCGATTTTGCGGGCTGCTTCCGTCCGCGAAATCCGCTGTTTCTGAGGGGCAGCGCCCATACCGGACAATCCTCGTTTCTTGGTGACCCGCTGCACATATTAAACACGATTTCGCGAATGAAAGCGCTCCTTTTTCTGTTGCACCCACTGTTAAGCTAGCTGCGTGTCGCGATCCCTGAAGGCGCACATCCTGCTGGTGCTGGTCACGCTGGTGTGGGGGGTGACGTTCGTCCAGATCAAGGATGCGCTGCGGGATATCTCGCCGCTGCTGTTCAACGCAGTGCGGATCACCTTCGCGTCGGCGGCGCTGGCGCTGTTTTACCGGCGTGAGTTACGGACGCTGAGCCGCAGCGCGCTGTACGCCGGCGTGCTGGTCGGAATCCCGCTGTGGCTGGGATTCTCCTTCCAGACGACCGGGCTGCGGCTGACTACGCCGTCGAAATCAGCCTTCCTGACCGGGTTCTCGGTCATCCTGGTTCCCGTATTTCTGGCCATCGGCTGGCGGAAGAAAGTGAACGCCTGGACGGTTGCGGGAGTCTTCATCGCGTTTGTCGGACTGTACTGGATGACCGTCCCGGCGGGAAACGGGAGCGGGCTGAATCTGGAGAGCATCAACCGCGGCGACCTGCTGACCCTGGGCTGCGCGGTGATGTTTGCCTTTCAGATCATCCTCATGGGACGCGCCATGCAGAAGCACCGCTTTGAAGGTGTCGCGACGGTGGAGGCGATCACCTGCGCGGTGCTGATGTTCATGAGCGTTCCGGTGCTGGAGCACGCGCACGCGGTGTGGTCGTCACGGGTAATCTGGGCAATCCTGGTGACCGGCCTGCTGGGAACGGGTGCGGCGTTCACCATCCAGGCATGGGCGCAGCAATTCACGCCGCCAACCCACACCGCGCTGATCTTCCTTTTGGAGCCGGTGTTTGCGTGGATGACGTCGTACATCGTGCTCCACGAGCGGCTGGGGAGGAGAGCAGGAATGGGAGCGCTGCTGATCCTGGGCGGCATCGTGGTATCGGAATTGAAGGGCAGCCAGGCGGAGTTGCAGGCCGAAGTGGGCGACGCGGAAACGGCGAAGTCGGAGATCTAATCAACTCCGTTGAAGCAGACTGGCCCGCGGGTGTCAGCCCACGCGGACGGATTTGGCGGCGCCTTCTTCGCGCGAGACCCTCAGGCGCTGGCCGCCGATGGAGAGGACGGCGCCGGCGGGAATAGGAGTTTTTCCGCGCGCCATCACGAAGGTGCCGTTGGTGGAGCCGACGTCTTCGATGAAGAAGTCTTCGCCGCGGTGGTAGACCTTGGCGTGCGAGCGGCTCATGGCGGTGTCGGTGGGGAAGGTGTAGGTGGCCTTGGTGCGGCCCCAGGTGGTTTGCTGTTCGCGAATCGGGTAGCGCTTGCCGTCGGGATTCAGGGAAACGAACTCCGCCACCGCGCCGTGCAGCATGGCGGTGAGTTCGCCTAGTCCGGTGCCGGTGCGCGAGGCTTCGGCGAGCGCGGCTTCGTCCACGTGGAACTCCAGCACCTGGGCGCCGAAGCTGACCACATCGCCGTGCTGCAGACGGTAGGTGCCGACCAGGCTGAAGAAGGAGTCGGCGTCCGCCACCGGCTCCAGAAAGAGCTGTCCTGATTCCACGAGCAGGCGGGCGTGCACCGGCTGCATGTATTCGTCGTTGGGGAAAGTGATCTCGCCCAGGGTGCGGCCGATGACCGCCCTCTGGGAAATATCGAACTCGCGGCCCGCCCGGCCGTCGCTACGAAGCTGCACCAGTTTGTACTTGATCTGCGGCGCGACCACGGCGGCCACCACCATGCTGTGCGAACTGACAACGCCGGCATCAGCCTGCTCGCGCCAGACAACTTCGAACAGGTCGCTAACTTCGGCTTTGCCCTTGAGGGAAAACTTTCCCGCATGGCGGAAGCGAAACCGCCCGCTCGGCGCCACCGCCTGGTGCAGCGTGTCGGAGATGAGAATCTGCTCCGGGCTGGCGGCGCCCTCGACCCGCGAGGCCACATTGACCACGTCGCCGAAAACATCGTTGGATTTAACGAAGCCCAGGCCGTAGTTGATTCCGATGCGCACCGTGACGCGGTGCGTTTCGGGTCGGGGCGAATTGTCGGCGGTGATGGCTTCCTGCATTTCGATACTGGCGGCGACGGCTTCGCAGTGGTCCTCGAAGGAGGCCATGACGGCGTCGCCGATGGTCTTGATGACGCGCCCGCCATGGCGCTCGACGCACTTGGACAGCAGGTTGTTGCACTGGAAGACCATGAGCAGCCCGGCGGAGTCGCCGAACTTTTCAAAGTAGGCGGTGGAGCCCTTGATGTCGGTGAACAGGACGGTGATGTTGCGGCGGAGCTTTTCCAGCTCGGCAGCACGGTCAAGTTGTTGGGCGTCGAGGTTCAAGATGCGGGTGACGCCGTCGTTTGGGCTCATTGCCTTCCTGCGCTACCGGTTCAGGAATTTTTCCAGGGCCTCGACATCGCGGTCGGCCAAGCCCGTGTACCGCTTGGCGCGTTCGACGTCGCCGGCGCCGATCGCGTCCTGCGCCTTGGCGAGGTTCACTTTCATGCTCGCCAGGTGAGAGGCGACATCCCCGCGCAGACCGACCCCCATTGCCTCCTGCTGCCGCTGAATACCCTCGACGCTGCTGCTGACCGAGGCGGCGCGGGCGGTGAGTTGATCAATCTCGTGCTCGATGCGATCCAGTTCCGCGGCCTTCGCTCTTGCCGCGGCTGCCGCTTCCGCCGCCGCTTGGGCATCTGCCGCCGACAACCGGTCACCTTTCTTCGCCGCCTCTTTTTTCGCGCCCTTGCTGGGCTCAGGCGGCAGGACGACCTCGGCTGGTTTGGTCTCCTCCGTCTTCGGCGCGACAACCTGCTGCTGCTTCGTGTCGTCGGCGGCGGAAGCTTTTTTGCCCCGGGGAATGTAGAGCCCGGCGGCAACCAGCACCACCAGCACGACAACCGCGCCCAGGCTGATCAACAGCCCACGATTGCTCGCCGGTTGCGCCGGCGCGGGCGGAGGTGGAGCAGCTACCGTAGACTGCGCCGGCTTGCTGGCGGTAGCGGCAGTGACAGCGGAGGAAGCAGTCGGCGCCGCAGGCGCCGCGACGGGCACGGGCGTCTGCGTCCTGGGCCGCGTGATCGGGCCGGTGCGCACGTGCGGCAGGGGAGTACGCGAGCCGGCGGCGGTGGCGTCCTGCGAGCCCTGCACCAGAGTCTTGGACTCCTGCAGATCGCGGAGCACGATCTTCACCGCGTTGCGGAAAGCGTCCGCCGACTGGAAGCGCTCCGCGGGAGACTTGGCGATCGAGGTCAGAATGATCTGGTTCAGGCCGGCGGGCATTTCGGGCTGCAATTCCACCGGCGGCGTCGGCGCCTGGTTAATGTGTGCGGCCATCAGGGAAAAACTGCTGTCGCCGTGGAAGGGGCGCTCGCCCGTCACCATCTCGTAGAGCGAGATGCCGAGTGAGTACAGGTCGGAACGATCGTCGGTGCGCTCGCCCTTCACCTGCTCCGGAGACATGTAATTCATGGAGCCGAGCGTGGAGCCAGGCGCGGTAAGCAGCGTGGGCTCGTTCTCGGCGCGGGCGATGCCGAAATCCATGAGCTTCACGGTGCCGTCCGGCGTCAACATCATGTTGGCCGGCTTGATGTCGCGATGGATCACGTGCTGCTGGTGCGCGTAACTGAGCGCGTCCAGGATCTGGTCAATGTAGGTGAGCGCGTCGGGGACCGGGATTGGTCCCCCGGCCAGACGCGCGGAGATTGCCTGGCCCTCGACAAACTCCATGATCATGACCAGTTGATTGTCAATGGTGAGGGCGGTGTGCAGCCGGGCGATGTGGGGATGATTGAGCGCCGCCAGCACCTTGATCTCGCGGAGAAAGCGCGCCGCCACCTCTTCCTGGCCGCCGATTTCGGGCAGCAGGACCTTCATCGCCTCCACCCGGTCGGTGATCACGTTGCGGACCTGGTAGACGCGGCCCATTCCGCCCGCGCCCAAGACTTTCAGGATTTCATAATCGCCAAGACGCTGGGGAGTATCGCTGGTCATCTTGCACTCCTGCTGGTGCTCTGAGAAGCTGACGAACGAGTGGAGCGAACGCCGCTGACGCGGACAATAACCCCTGGGGAAGTGGAGAAATTATGAGGTCAAGCCCGCCGGGGGTCAAGGGCTGATAGGCTGCGATTTGGGCGGCGACGTAACGACGAAGCCGCAACCCCGGCAAATGTTTTCATGATTTATAGCAACGAATTGATTAAGAGCGCGTCTAAACTGATTGAGAGTTCATTGAGCCTCGCTTGCAATAACCTTCCCTCTCGTGTATCGAATGGGTTGTACAGCCGGAGGAAATAAGAAGATATGAATCTGCGCGCCAGCGCTTTTCGGGAACGATTCAAAGCGCACCGCTGGGCATCGACCTTCGTGGTCTTGCTGACCTTGGCGGTGGGCATCCTGATCGGAACGGTGATCTCGTTTGGTGTGAAGGGGCAGGACAAGGCCGGCTTTTCGTCCGACGCCACGCCCCTGACCATCCCTTCACCCAAGCAGTTGTCCAACCAGTTCAGCCAGATCGCGAAGCAATTGGAGCCCGCGGTCGTCAACATCAATACCGAATCCACGGTGCAGAACCCGCACCGCAGGCGGACGCCAACCCCGAATACGCCCCAAGGCCAGGGGCCGGGGCAGGGGCCGGGCGATGAAGATAATCCGTTCCAGGATTTCTTCGACCGCTTCTTCGGCCAGGGGCAGGGACCGGGCGGTCCGGTCCGGCAACGGTCGCTGGGATCGGGCATCGTCGTCGACCCCAAGGGTTACATCGTCACCAACCGCCACGTCGTCGAAAAAGCCGACCGCATTCGCGTGAAATTTCAGGACGATCCGCAAGGCTCCCCTGGACATGACGCCAAGGTTGTCGGCACCGACCAGGAAACCGACCTGGCGGTCATCAAAGTGGAGATGAACAAGCCGCTGCCCTACGCCAAGATTGGGAATTCCGACAGCATGCAGGTGGGCGACTGGGTGCTGGCCATCGGCAGCCCCTTTGGGCTGAATGCGACGGTGACCGCCGGCATCGTTTCGTATGTCGGCCGCAACATTGTTCCCGGGCGGCAGTTCCAGTCGTTTATCCAGACCGACGCGGCGATCAATCCCGGCAACTCGGGCGGACCGCTGGTCAACATGGATGGACAGGTCATTGGCATCAATACCGCCATCATCACCGGCGGTGAAGGCTACGAGGGCGTGGGGTTCGCGCTGCCGTCGAACACGGTGGCGCGGGTGTACAACCAGCTCATCGGGCCGGAGCACCGGGTTACGCGCGGCTCCATCGGCGTGGAGTTTGCCGCCGAGGCGAACCCGGCCGTGGCGCGCGTCTACGGCGTCAAGTCGGGCGTCACCATCGCCAACGTAGTCTCCGGCAGTCCGGCGGACCAGGCCGGACTAAAAGTCGGCGATACGATCGTCTCGGTGGACGGGAAAACGGTAAAGAACGGCGACGAGCTGGTAAGCGATATTTCCAGCCGGAAGCCGTCCAGCACGGCGAAGATCGGGTACGTCCGCAACGGCAAGGACGGGACCACCACCGTGACCATCGCCAACCGGGCCAAGCTCTTCGCCAGCCGGTTGGGCGAGGAAGAAGAAGGCAGTGAAGAGACCGCGCCGGCGCCCAGCAAGTTGGGGCTTTCGGTGCAAAACGTCACCCGCGAAATCGCCGAACGGCTGTCAATTCCACCGGGTAAGGGAGTCATCGTCACCGACGTCAAGGCGGGATCCTTTGCCGACGACGTGGGGCTGGGCCGCGGCGACGTGATTCTGGAAATTAACAAGGAAGCGGTGAACAGCGACGACGACTTCCGCAAGATTTCGCAGAACCTGAAGAGCGGACAGGATGTCGTGTTCCTGGTGCGCCAGGGCCGGGGACGGAACCAGGGAACCATTTTCCTGGGCGGGACGCTGCCGTAAGAATGGGCCTTGCGAATTAGGCGTTAAGCTTTAAGCCGATTTTTTCGGTCGCCGGTTTTAAGTCGCAGAAAAGGGGCAGCCGCCAGTGGCTGCCCCACTTTTTTGGCCTGTATTCGCACCCGGAACGGGTGGGCCACGAGTGTGCAGGCTTTCGTGCGGCCTTGGCTGGCTTGTCTCTTAGGCTGTTCTGAATCAATCACTTACAACCAGGCAGCCCAAGTGCTGCGGAAACATTCCAGGTACATGGCCGTCGGTGCCTGGGCCTCGGCGGCGGTTTGTGCTTGAATGACGGTGACTTCGGCGCATACAATTCCCGGCTCCGGCCGAGATTCGAGAGGTGATGTTGTGAGCAGCAACCGGAACTGTCTTCTTAGTATGTTTCTGTGCCTGTTGATGTTGACAGGCATGGCATGCGCGAAGACACCACCCAAATCGAAGAAGCATGCCACCACCGCCAAGTCGGGCAAGGTGCGCAAGCGCGGGCAGAAGGCCATGGACACGGCGCGCGTGCGCGAGATCCAGGCGGCTCTGATCCGGGAGAAATTTCTGGACGGGCGGCCCAACGGCGTCTGGGACCAGCGTTCCAAGGACGCCATGCAGAAGTTCCAGGGCGCGAATGGATGGCAGACCAAGATGGTGCCCGATTCGCGCGCGCTCATCAAGCTGGGTTTGGGGCCGGACCACGCCGATCTGATCAATCCGGAGACGGCGGCCACGGCGTTCATGCCCGGCGGCGGTGGCGGTTCAGCGCAAAGATAATTCCCCCCTCCCCTATCCCCTTAGCGCCAATCAGATTCTCGGAAAATAAGCCAGAGGCTGTCCCGTGACCACGGCGCGTGGGTTGCCGTCGGTGAGCGCCTGGGCGACGGCGGCGCCGTAACTGCGCTTGATGGCGTCGCGGGCGGCGGACAGGATCGGCGGCCGGCCTTCAATGCTGTGGGCGTCGGTGGCCAGGATGTGGACGGCCTCGCGCTGGAACAGCCATTGCGCGGTTTTCTTCGGCCTTTCACCCCAACCCCCGGTAATGGCCGATGCCGTCACCTGCACCGCGCATCCCAGGTGCGCCCAGTGGAGCACGCGCTCCGGCGTGCGCTGCAGCAGCGGGTTGCGCTCGGGATGGGTAATGATGGGCACCAGGCCGCGGAGCAGCAGATGTTCCAGTTCGTCGTTAATCGAGGGCGGTATGGAGAAGTCGCTGAATTCCACCAGCAGGTAAGGGGTGTCCTCGATGGTGTAGCGGTGCGGATTCTTGGCGAGGCTCTCCAGGTTCTCGTAGGAAAGATGGAAATCGCAACCCAGGCTGAGCTTGGGCTTGCCGCCGGTGCGCTGGCGCAATTCGTTGAGCACGCCGCGCAGCCACTCACGGTCGTAGGAATACTCGCCGTTGGCATGAGGGGTGGCGACCATGTGCTCGATGCCGTCCTGCGCCGCCATTTGACACATGTGCTCGGCCATCTCCCAGGATTGGGCGCCGTCGTCAACTTCGGGAAGAATGTGACTGTGGATGTCAACCATGGCGTGAGGAGCATTAAAACAGATTGAGCGCGCAAGCGACAAACGGGTCGTTGGCCGTTGGGACGGGGTTGCTGACTGGGCCGAAGAATTTTCCTGGCTGAGTTTCAAATTGGGAAGCGACGGAACGGCGGCAAACCCGCATCCGTCCTAAGGAAATACCGTCGAAGGGCCCGGCCAGCGTCTAAGGTAATCAGCACCGGAACTGCCTCCGCCCGCATAACCAGCAACTCTGGAATGCGAACCGTGTTCTTGGACAAAGACGCAACTGCCGCACTCGCGGCGCAGGGTTCGGAGGAGCAACGAATATGAGGCGGAAGTTTTTTTTCCTGCACATGGCAGGACTCGCACTGATTCTCGGCCTGCTGCTCGGGTGCAGCGGCTCGACAACCACGATCAAAGCGACAACCGGCAATCCGCAGGTAACGACCGGCATGGTGGACGTGATCCTGAGCGATGACTCGACCGAGGACTGGGCCACCATCGGCGTAAAAGTCTTGAGCATTTCGCTGACGCCGCAGGGTGGCGGTGCGCCGGTCGTGGTGTTCACCGCGCCCAACCCGGTTCCGGTGATCAACCTGGTGCAACTCGACCAACTGGGAGAACTGATCGGCAACGCGCAAATTCCAGCCGGCACCTACACCAGCGCCACCATCACCATCAGCGCCAATCCCGGCGACGTGATGTTGACCGCGGCCGCCGATCCGGAGGCGGGATTTGCGGGCGCCGCGGGCGCGACCGTTCCTTCCAGCCAAGTCCAGATTCAGGGGACAACCGGCGCGGCCGGCAGCCTGACCACGACGGTCAGCGTGAACCTGGTTTCGCCGCTGGTGGTGACTGCCGGAGGGAGCAATCAGCTCGATCTGGAATTCGACCTCTCGCATCCCGCGTTTATCGTGGACCACACGCCGGCTGGCGCCGGCTCGACCTTCTGGGCGGTCAACTTTAAAGGCCCGGTGCGCCATCATCCCATCGCCAACATCGCGTCCTTCCTGCTGCGTGACACCTACGGCATGGTGACGGCAGTGGCGGCCAACAACACTTCCATCACCATTACGCGGGTATTTGCCGTCAGGCCGGTAGCCGTTCCCGAGACCGCGATTACCAGCTCGTTTTCGCGCACCATCCTGGCCGACGCGGTCAACGGCACCATCTTTTACGACGTAGACGCGAAATCGCGCAGCGTGATCAAGGACTTTTCCTCCGTGGCCGGCAGCCTGACCGGCAAGTACGTGCGGATCGCCGCGCGCTACCAGGTGGACGGCTCGCTGGTGGCGGTGCGCGTGTGGGCGAGCACGACCTTCAACAGCCTGTGGGTGAGCCCGGAAGGTCACGTGCTGCGCGTCAACAAGACGACCAACGTGATCACGGTGGAAAATGAGGCTGGCGTGGGCGTACCGCTAACGGTGGACAGCAATACCCAATTCTTCTTCCGCGCGCCGTCGAGCGCCACCGCGGATGCCACGCCCATCGCGACCGGCACCAGCTTCGTCGCCAACGGCAACATCGTGCGCGGATTCAAAGTCCACGTGAGCGTGGTGGATCCGCTGGCGGTCCCGCTGGTGGCGCAGTCGGTGGACATCGAGCTGGCCAAGTACGGCGGGACCATCTCCTCCGCCAACTCAACCAGCTTTATGTATACCGGCAAGTTCAACACGCTTGCCGACAACTACACCTTTACCGAGGCCTACGCGAGCAACTTCAAGTGGTGGTACTTCACCTTCCCCACGCAGGCCACCACCGGCGCGACGACTTTCGTGGCGACGGTCGGAGGCGCAGCAAACTTCGGCGGGACGGTGGGCACGCTGCCGGTCTGGGGAACCAGCGGAAACACCTGGGGTGATTCCGCCAATCCCACTGGCTGGGCTGCGGTTTGGACGATTCTGCAACCCACACCGGTGCCGCGCGGAACGGTTTCGACGGCATGGGCGGCGAACAGCACTGGCGGAACCTTCGCCATGACGGTCCCCGGCGGAACCAATGCCGTGACCGTGAGCCTGTCCAGCGTCTCGGGATCGGCCACCCTGGTCTACCAGGTGGACCGCACGAACAACGTCATCACCGTGAGCCCGGTGGATCTGACCACCCCAGCAGGCCAGGCGACGATCGCCAGCAATCTGGTGGTGGGAACACCGGTGAAGGCCGCAGGCGTGCCGCAGTCCGACGGCAGCATCAAGGCGTACGTGCTGTTCTACTACACGGGGTTGATGCCGAAGTAAGCTGCGATCAAAGGACAGAAAATCCCCACCCTGTCGCTCCAAACCCGGGAGCGACAAGGGTGGGGCCATTTGACGGTGAGATCGCGCCGCGCTTGCGCCCGGACAGGCGAACAACTTAGTATCCGGTCAACTGGGGTGCAGCCCTGTTGATCGACACTACCGTTACCCACTATCGAATTGTCGCCAAACTCGGCGGCGGCGGCATGGGCGTGGTCTACGACGCCGAGGACCTGAAACTGCCGCGCCACGTCGCCTTGAAATTCCTGCCCGAGGACATGGCCAAGGATGCCTCGGCGCTGGAGCGTTTCCGGCGGGAGGCGTTTGCGGCCTCGGCGCTGAATCATCCCAACATCTGCACCATTTACGAGATTGACGAGGCCGAAGGCCGCCCGTTCATCGTCATGGAGTATCTGGACGGCGCCACACTGAAGCACCTCATCAACGCCGGCAAGCCGATGGCCATCGAACAGGTGCTGGAGCTGGGAATCCAGATCGCCGACGCACTGGACGCGGCACACGCGCAGGGCATCATCCATCGCGACATCAAGCCGGCCAACATTTTGGTCACCAAGCGCGGACACGCCAAGGTGCTCGACTTCGGACTGGCCAAGGTGACCGGAACGCAGCGCCAATCCATCCTGGCGTCGGCGGGCGCCACCGCGACGGCGGCGCTGGCCGTATCCGAGGAGCACCTGACCAGCCCGGGCACGGCGATGGGCACCGCCGCCTACATGTCACCCGAGCAGGCACTGGGGAAAGAACTGGACCCGCGCACCGACCTGTTCTCCTTTGGCGCAGTGTTGTACGAGATGCTGACCGGCACGCTGCCGTTTCGCGGCGACACCAGCGCGGCGGTGTTCGACGCGATCCTCAACAAAGCGCCGACTTCGCCGGTGCGCCTCAACCCGGAAGTTTCGCCCAAGCTGGAAGACCTGATCAACAAGGCGCTGGAGAAAGACCCGCGCTTGCGTTACCAGACCGCGTCTGACCTGCGGGCGGATCTGCAGCGGCTGAAGCGCGACACCGATTCGGGGCGCAGTGCGGTCATGGCGGCCGCGACGCTTGAGGAGCAGGGCAAACCGCCGTCGGGCAGCAGCACGGTCGCCATGCCGGCGGCAACAAGTTCGAAGAAGTATTGGATCCCAGCGGTGGCTACCGTCCTGGTGGTCGCCGCGGCCGTGGCGGCATTTCTGTGGCGTGGATCGTCGGCGAAGAGTATCGGCTCGATGGCGGTGCTGCCGTTCGTCAATGCCACCTCGGACCCGAACAACGAATTCCTCAGCGACGGGCTGGCCGAGGACCTGATCAGCACGCTTTCACAGTTGCCCAACATGAAGGTGATGGCTCGCGCCACCGTGTTTCGCTTCAAGGGCAAGGAGGACGATCCGGCGAACGTTGGGAAATTGCTGAAGGTGGATGCCGTGCTGACCGGGCGGATCACGAAACGCGGCGACAACCTCAGCATTGCGACCGATCTGGTCAACACCGCCGATGGAACGGAGATCTGGGGAGCTCAGTACACCCGCAAGCCGACGGATATTTCCAGCTTGCAGGATGAGATCACGCGCGACGTCGCGGCCCGCCTGCGCTCCAAGCTGACCGGCGACCAGCAGAAACAGATCGCGCGCGGTACAACGGCGAACTCGGAGGCGTACCAGCTTTACCTCAAGGGCCGCTATTACTGGAACAAGCGCGGCGCCGACAACATTAATAAAAGCATTGATCTTTTCACACAGGCGATTGCGAACGATCCTTCCTACGCTCTTGCCTATGCGGGACTGGCCGATGCCTACTCGGTCTCTCCTCCGTATACAGGAATGGCGGCGGAACAGGCCAATGCGTTGGCGATGCCGGCCGCGCGTAAGGCGATCGAACTGGATCCACAACTCGCCGAAGCGCATGGTGCATTGGCAGCCGGGCTGGTCAGCGAATACAAGTGGGCCGAGGCGGAAAAAGAATTTCTTCGCGCCCTGGAACTCGCGCCCAATAATGCGCATTTCCACTACTTTCACGCTTTCCTCTACCTGCTGCCGATGGGACAAACCGACGCTGCCCTGGGTGAGTTCCGCACCGCTTTGCTGCTGGACCCGCTTTCTCCCATCATCAACGCGAATTACGCGTACACGTTGTATGCAGCGCACCACTATGACGAGGCGCAGCAACAGTTTCGGAAGGCGCTCGAAATCGATCCCAATTTCCGTCCCTCACACGGAAAATTCGCCTATCTTTACGCCGCCATAGGCAAATGGGCCGAGGCCGTGCAGCAATACCGCGCCTGGGCGGGCGACATGAACTTGCCGGACGCGAGTCCGACCGCGAAGGGGTATTCGGAACTGGTGCAGGCCTATTCGGCGCAGTTGAATCAGCGAGGTCATGCTCCGGAAATGTATCGGGCTTTAGCTTTCGCAGCGGAGGGAGATCGCGAACGTGCCATCGCGTGGATGCAGAAAGCAGTTGCGACTCACGACAGTGAATTTCCCTACACGGTCAGAGATCCGCTGTTCGATTTTGTGCGTTCCGATGCGCGCTACGTCGAGCTGATGGGCGGAGTCGGGTTGCCACCGTAAGACGGTCGATGGCCGGTGGCACAAGTCAGGCCGACGATGAACCCACATCTGCCAAAAGCGGGCAGATGTGGGGCACCGACCCCGCCCTTCGCCAAACCCTGCCTAGATGTTGGTCAAAGACTAGCTTATCGTATTATCAGTCGTTTACAAGACATAAGACTGTGGCTTGTTAGCATCACGCACTATTTCAGTGGTAATATGGCGTTATTTAGTAGCGTTTAATTAACAAATTTCTTGCATTTGGTACGTTGTTTGAAGTACCATCAACCATGTCCGGAGGAGAGGAGGCGACCTTGGTGACATCTGCAGTCCCGACACGTACGCTCCCGCGCCCAGATCTAGAAGCGCACAGAGAATCTCTTTCTAAGTCTTTCCCGGAATTGGTCTCGTGGCTTGCCGGCGCAATCGGTCGCAAACTGACGGCTTACGTTGCTAACGTCAAGGACGTGCGAACCGTGGATCGATGGACAAAAGGCATTGGCACGCCGTATGGCGATGCGGAACCGCGTCTCCGGTTTACGTTTCAGGTTGTACGCACTCTCACGGAATATGATTCACCCCAAGTCGTTCAGGCCTGGCTTATGGGAGTGAACCCGGAACTCGGGGATCGCGTTCCGGTTCGTCTGCTTCGCGAGGGCGACTTAAACATCATTGCTCCGGAGGTACTCGGAGCAGTGCGTGCCTTCATAGCAGGGGGTTAGACTACAAGTGCTTGAAAGTCGGAGATCCCCCAGGGAACTTTTCCGAGTCGGCCGCAAACCGGACCCATGGCAGCCACCGGACTGGTCTCGGGCAAACCCGGACGGAACATTCGGAAATCGTTTTGATGATCCCCAAGGGAGTTACCGCGTTCTTTATGCATCCAGCCAAAGAATATCCTGCTTTGTCGAGACGCTTGCGCGGTTCCGTCCGGATCTAACGCTTCTTGCTGAGCTCGAACAAATTGATGGAGAAGATGATTTCTTCCCCATGGGGAAGGTACCACGCGACTGGTGTGACCGGCGGTTGCTCGGGGTAGCGTCCGCAGATGGGGACTACGCCGACATATATGCGAGCGGATGGATAGCGCTTTTGCGAACAAAGCTGGCTGATGAATGCTTGCGTCTGGGCTTAGCAGATCTTGATGCTGGTGTCCTACAGGTTGCGCCGCGGCGGATTACTCAACTCGCTTCACGACAGGCTTTTGAACGCAGCTATCCGGGCATTTACTACCGCTCTCGATATGGCCATGATTTAGACAATTGGGCCATCTTCGAGCCTTTTCCAATCATCTTTGTTTCTTCCGCAGCCATCGCCAGCGGTGATGCGGATCTCACAGAGGCTCTCAAGATTCTAAGAGTGGAACTGAGCGGAACCTGATATTTTCAAGGGTGCAAACGCCGACAGCTCCAAGGAGCACGTCGGTGATGGTACCGACATCTGCTCTTGCGCCGCCCTTCTCAGGCGGTAAATCTCCGTGTACCAAGAAACGATTCCGAACAGGGCGCATTGGACACCAAAACTCGCAAGCGGGATCCAATCGATCACTTTGCGAGCAGATCTGGGGCACAGTCGAGATTCTTTTCGTCCAAGACTACTTCAGATTATTTGTAGTGTTCGCGCAGGTAATCCGCCATCCCGGCGTAAGCTTTCGCCAGTGTCTGCTCGTCGGGTAGGAAGACGATGCGGAAGTGCTTCGTGCCGGGCTTCTGGCCGAAGCCGCTGCCATGCACGACCAGCACCTGCTTCTCCGTCAGCACGCCTTTGACGAAATCGAGATCGTCGCCGGGAATATCGAGCTTGGGAAACGCATAGAACGTGCCCTTGGGCGAGACGCAGCTTACGCGCGGCGTGGAGTTCGCCCACTGCACGGTGAGGTCGCGGCGGCGGCGCAGCTTGTCGTTCATTTCCTTCAAATGATCCTGCGGGCCTTCCAGCGCCGGCTTGATGGCGTACTGCATCGGCGCGTTGCAGCAAAGACGGGCGCGCAACAGCTTGTGGACGCCTTCGATGTAGGGCTTGAGCGCGTCTTTTGGGCCGCTGCAAATCGCCCAGCCGATGCGCCATCCGGGCGCGAGGTACGGCTTCGACAGTCCGCTGAAGGTGATGACGGGAACGTCGGGCGCCAGCGACGCCAGCGAGATGTGCTCGACGCCATCGTCGAGGATGAGCTTGTCGTAAATCTCGTCGGCGAAGATGACCAGGTTGCGCCGGCGCGCCAGTTCGCAGATCGCTTCCAGTGTCTGGCGTGAGTACACCGCGCCGGTCGGGTTGTTGGGATTGATCACGACAATGCCGCGCGTCATGGGCGTGATCCTGCTCGCCATCTCCTCGACGTTCGGCTCCCAATTTTTCTCCTCGTCGAGGTAGTAGGCGTTGATCGGACTCTCGATCTTGGCCAGCACCGCGGAGTAGAGCGGATATTCGGGCGCGGGCGTGAGCACGTCTTCGCCGGGATTGCACAGCGAGGTGAGGCAGAGCTCGACGCCTTCGCTGACCCCCGCCGTAACAAAGATGCTCTGCACGTTGCGGATGCCGCGGCGCTCGGCCTCGCCGGCGATGGCCCGGATGGCTTCGTCCACGCCGAGCGAGGGCGCGTAGCCGTTATGGCCGTCGCGCATGGCCTTATGCGTGGCCTCGATCATGTGCGGCGGCGTCGCGAAATCGAACTTCAGCGGGTCGCCGATGTTGAGCGGCAGGATCTTCTTGCCGGTCTTGGCCACTTCGTCGGCCAGAACGGCGAGGTCGCGGATGGCGTAGCGGACGTTCTCCAGCCGCAGCGCGGCCAGGATTTCGCGGGCTTGCGTAGTGGTGGGCATGGCGGTTTTCCGGCTTTGATTGTAGCCGAAGGGCGGTCGTTGGTCGTTGGCGGTTTGCCGCAGGCGGTTCGATGGGTCAGGAACAGCCCCACCCTGTCTCGCGAAACCCGCGCGAGACAAGGGTGGGGCAACCACCCAGTGATCGGAACTCACGAGCTCCTGTGACGGGCATGTGTTTGCGTCCGGCAGCGTATCGCGTACACTCTTCCGGATTTTCGCGGAGCGCACGCATGCGAAGCTTCGACAGTCTGGACGAGAAAGAAATTCTCGCGCTGGCCATTTCGCTCGAGGAAGAAGATGAACGCATTTATGCCGATTTTGCCGAGGGATTGCGGGAGAATTTCGCCGCTTCGGCGGCCATCTTCGACGGCATGCGGCAGGAAGAGGCGGGACACCGCCGCCGGCTGATCGAGCTGTTCCGGGAAAAATTCGGCGACCACATTCCGCTCATCCGCCGGCAGGACGTGAAGGGCTTCGTCAACCGGCGTCCGGTCTGGCTGGTGCGCCCGCTGGGGCTGGACAAGGTGCGCAACCAGGCGGAAGCGATGGAGGTCGAGACCCGCCAGTTCTACCTGCGCTCGGCGGCGCGTACCCGGGATGCGCGCATCCGGCAATTGCTCGACGATCTGGCGGAAGAAGAGCTCTCGCACGAACACCGCGCCGTAGAACTGGAGCGCGCCCAGCTCACCGTCGACACGCGCCACAAGGAAGAAGAGGCGCGCCGGCGTTTGTTCGTGCTGCAGATCGTGCAGCCCGGGCTGGCGGGCCTGATGGACGGATCGGTGTCAACCCTGGCGCCGGTGTTTGCCGCCGCCTTTGCCACCAAGAGCACGCACGACGCGTTTGCCGTCGGACTGGCAGCCTCCATCGGCGCCGGCATCAGCATGGGGTTCGCCGAAGCGCTGTCGGATGATGGCAGCCTGACCGGCCGGGGCCATCCCTGGTTGCGCGGCCTGGTCTGCGGATTGATGACCGCGCTGGGCGGGATCGGGCACACCCTGCCGTTCCTGATCCCTTCCTTCCACGCGGCGTTCATCGCCGCCACGGTGGTGGTGATTGTAGAGCTGGGGACGATCACCTGGGTGCGGCACCGCTACATGGAGAGTCAGTGGTTTTCGGCGGCGCTGCAGGTGGCCATGGGAGGCGCGCTGGTGTTTGCCGCGGGCGTGTTGATTGGGAGCAGTTAGTCCCGAGTTGCGAGTCCTGAGTTGCGAGTTGTATCCATGACTAGGGTAGAGACATCTCATACTTGGTCACAGGAGGCCGAAATGGCGATCTCGCATTCGTTGCTGCCGGAATTTGATATGGAGATGGCGAGCACGCGCAAGACGCTGGAGCGCGTGCCCGACGAAAAGTTCGAGTTCAAGCCGCACCCGAAATCCGGATCCATGGGATGGCTGGCGGGTCATTTGGCCAACCTGCCGCTGTGGGCGGTGATGACCTTGAAGGACGATGCGCTGGACATCGCGCCCGCCGGTGGTCAGCCGTTTCAGTTGCCGGCGCCGAAGAACAAGCAAGAGGTGCTGGCGCTTTTCGATCAGCACGTGGCCGACGCGCGCAAGGGAATTGCCACCGCCAGCGACGAGCAGTTAATGAGGCCGTGGTCGCTGCTGAGGACCGGGAAGACCATCATGACCATGCCCAAGATCGCGGTGCTGCGCTCGTTCGTGCTGAACCACATGATTCATCACCGCGCGCAGATGGGCGTGTATTTGCGGCTCAACGATATCCCGGTGCCGTCCATCTACGGCCCGAGCGCGGATGAGGGAAGCTTCTGAGAAGTTTCAGTTTCAGTTTCAGTTTCGGTTAGGCTGAAACTGAAACTGAAACTCGAAACTCTTACTCCGGCCTATCGATCTGCGCGCGCTGCAGCCGGTCGGAGTAGTCCACGTAAATCGATTTCCACTCGGTGTAGAACTCGATGGCGCCCAAGCCGCCTTCGCGGTGCCCGTTGCCGGTGGCCTTGGTGCCGCCGAAGGGCAGATGAACTTCCGCGCCGATGGTCGGGGCATTGATGTAGGTGATGCCGGCAAACAGGTCGCGCATGGCCTGGAAGGCGCGGTTCACGTCCCGGGTGTAGATGGCGCTGGAGAGCCCGTACTCGACGCCATTGGCGATCTCGATGGCGTCTTCGCAATTGTCGCAGGGAATAATCGAGACCACCGGACCGAAGATTTCTTCCTGCGCAATGCGCATCTTGGGATCGACGTCGCCGAACACCGTGGGCTCGAGGAACCAGCCGTACTTATAAATGCCGCTGTCGAGGCGATGACCGCCGCAGAGCAGCCTGGCGCCTTCCGACTTGCCGATCTCGATGTAACTGAGGTCGGTTTCCAGTTGCGCCTTGTTCACCGCCGGTCCCATGTCCACGGTTTCATCGAGGCCGTTGCCGACCTTGAGCTGTTGCGCGCGTTCCACGAAGCGGCTGACGAACTCGCCGTACACGCCCTTCTGCACGATGATGCGGCTGGTCGCCGTGCAGCGCTGGCCGGTGGTGCCAAAGCCGCCCCAGAGGCCGCCTTCCAGGGCGAGATCGAGATTGGCGTCGTCCAGCACGATCATCGGGTTCTTGCCGCCGAGTTCCAGCGAGCAGCGCTTGAAGCTGCGGGCACAGGATTGGCCGACGATGCGGCCGACATCGCTGGAGCCGGTGAGGGAGACGGCGCGAATTTCGGGATGCTCGGTGAGCGGGCCGCCGATCTTGGAGCCGAAGCCGCTGACGATGTTGACCACGCCATGGGGCACGCCGGCGTCCACCAGCGTCTGCACGAAGTTGAAGACGGAGAGCGGCGTGTCCTGGGCCGGCTTGATAATGCAGGTATTGCCGGCAACCAGGGCCGGGAAGAGCTTCCACGACGGGATCGCCATGGGGAAGTTCCAGGGAGTGATCATGGCGCACACGCCGACCGGATGGCGCGCCGCCATGGCGAACTTGTTGGGCAATTCGGAGGGCACGGTAGCGCCGAACATGCGGCGGCCTTCGCCCGCCATGTAGAAGCCGGTGTCAATCGCCTCCTGCACGTCGCCGCGGGTTTCCTTGATGACCTTGCCCATCTCCCGGGTCATGTCGCGGGCGTAGTCTTCCTTGCGCTCGGTGAGCATCTGGGAGGCGCGGTAGAGGATCTCGGCGCGGCGGGGAGCGGGAACAAGCCGCCACTTTTTGAACGCCTGACTGGCGGCGTCCACGGCGGCGTCCACGTCGGCCTTGCCGGACTTCTGAAATACGCCGACCACGTCGCGGGTGTCGGCGGGATTGATGTCCTCGAAGGTCTCGCCGGTCGAGGCTTCCACCCACTCGCCGGCAATGAAGTTCTTGTAGATTCTGGATTTCGAAACCTTGCTGATCGCGTCAACCTCGGTGGCCATGGCGCAGCGCCTCCAGCGGAATAGGTGCAAACCGATCATCGTATCCGGGGTGCGCAGGGCACGCAAGTGCGCCCCGCCCACCAGAACCGGTGACAAAAGAGAGCGTGATGGTCCCACGATCTGCCCGCCCCGGGCCGGTCTGGGGCGCCTCGATCAGGGTGTATCCCGGAGGCTGGGACAGGTTAATTCTGGAGTTATTCACCTATTTGCGACGGTTGGCGCTTGTGGTACTCTCGCCGCCTTGTGCAAAGTTTTACACTTTAGTCATACAATTCTGTGTCCTGTTATCGTTCTTAACTCGTGCCACAAAAACACAGACCGGGCATCCAGATCTCGTGGACCACAGTCACCTACCGCAGCGTGCTGCTGGCGATCCTGGGCGTCGTGATCGTGGTTTCCTTCGTCCTCTCCATCCTCTTCCCTGAGCAAACCAAGAGTTTTGCGGAGAAGTCCGGCGTCGCGATCACCGACTGGCTGGGAAAGAAAGGCGGCCAGCCGACCGGAAAAATGGGGCAGCAGTCCGCGAGTTTCACCGCCATTGACGGCACGGTACGGGTGAAGAAGTCGAACAGCAACACGTGGATCAACGCCGACTTCAACGTTCCCCTGGAAAAGGGAGACGTGGTGCAGACCAGCAACGAAGGCATCGCCAAGGTCGTCTTCGCCGACAACACGAATTACACCATCAAGCAGGATTCCCTGATCGTCATCCAGGAGAACTCCACCAACATCGGGCAGCCGACGCAGGTGGCGGTGGAGTTGACGACGGGCACGGTGGACCTGTCCACCTCGTCGTACGCGCAGGGCTCGAAGAGCCAGGTGATTTTGGCCGGGGCAACGGCCTCGATCGCGGCCGACAGTTCGGCGCTGGTGCGCAACGATCCGCGCGCCGACCAGCATCAGGTGCTGCTGAAGAAAGGTTCCGCCCAGGTGGCGCGCGGCGCGGAAGTGGTGAAGCTGGGCGAGTACGAGAGCGTGAGCTTCCAGGCAGCTTCGAGAACCATGACCAAGCTGAAGGAACTGGCGCCGCCGACGCTGATCGCGCCCGCCAACGTGGCCCCGATCTTCGTGAACCTGCAGAGCGGAAGCGTGGTGGACTTCAGCTGGTCGCCGGTCGCCGACGCGCTGCTCTACCACATGCGCATCTCGCGCAACCCGTACTTCTCATCCACCGTGTTCGACAAGAAGGTGCCGGTTCCGCAAATGAAGGTGCCGGGCCTGGCGGAAGGCGCCTACTACTGGACGGTGCAATCGGTGGATGCGGGCGGCCAGGAATCGGTGGAGAGCGAAAAGAACCGCTTTACCGTGATCGCCAAAGGGGCCGACACCGCCGAGATCGCACTGGAGCTTTCGCCGTTCGTGCAGCACGGGCACGTGATCGAGGTGAAAGGCAAGACCGCGCGCAATGCGCGGGTGATGGTGAATGGCACGGAAGTGCCCGGCGTTCGCGACGACGGCACGTTTTTCTTCTTCACTGCCCCCCTGCCCAACGGGGAGAACATCATCACGGTCACGGCGCAAGACGCCAAGGGCGGCGTGAAGACCAAGCAGCAGAAAATCGTGATTCAGTAAACGCCGGGCGCTCGCCGCCGCCCGCGTTGCTGCCGGCCGGCTTTCCCGGGGCCGGGTCGGGAGGCATACAGAGAATCACTGGAGGAGTGCGACTTTAGTTCCACCGAAGCTGTGGCACATCGAATAAAATCAGGTTAGACGGCCAGGAAAATTTCGGACAGGCAAGAGACGCTCACAGGTTAGAGAGACGAAGTATGTCACAAAACGGTTTCCATCCCACCACCCGCTTCCACAACCTTCGGTCGCTGTTCAGCATGTTTTCCAGCGACCTCGCCATCGACCTGGGCACGGCGAACACGCTGGTGTACGCGCGCGGCAAAGGCATCGTGGTCAACGAGCCGTCGATCGTGGCGATCAACAAGAACACCGGGGAAGTGGAGGCAGTGGGCAAGGAAGCCAAGGAGATGCTGGGCCGAACGCCGGGCAACATCGTGGCCATCAAGCCGATGAAGGATGGCGTGATCGCGGACTTCAAAGTCACCGAGAAGATGCTGAACTACTTCATCCAGAAAGCGCACAACCGCAAGATGCTGGTGCATCCGCGGATCGTGATCGGGGTGCCCAGCGAGATCACGCAGGTGGAAAAGCGCGCCGTGATGGATTCGGCGTATCGCGCCAAGGCCAGCGAGGTCCACCTGGTGGAGCAGGCGATGGTGGCGGCCATCGGCGCCGGCTTGCCGATCACCGAACCGAGCGGCAACATGATCGTGGACATCGGCGGCGGCACCACCGACATTGCCGTGATTTCCCTCAGCGGCATCGTGTACTCGCGCTCGGTGCGCATGGCCGGCAACCAGATGGACGAAGCGGTCATGAACTTCCTGAAGCGCAAGTACAACCTGCTGATCGGGGAGCGCACCGCGGAGCAGATCAAGATCGAGATCGGCAGCGCCTATCCGCTGGACAAGCCGCTGACCATGGAAATCAAGGGCCGGAACCTGATTGAGGGCGTGCCCAAAACCATTACGGTGGACGACAGCGAGGTCCGCGAGGCGCTGAGCGAGTGCGTCGCGACCATCATGAACGCCATCCGCGTGGCGCTGGAGCGCACCCCGCCCGAGTTGAGCGCCGATATCAGCGATCGCGGCATCGTGCTGACCGGCGGCGGCGCGCTGCTGAAGAACCTGGACAAGCGCATCCGCGAAGAAACCGGGCTGCCGGTTTCCATTGCCGACGATCCGCTGTGCAGCGTAGTGCTGGGCACGGGGAAGATGCTCAGCGACTTCAAGCTGCTGAGGAAGATCTCTTTGGAGTAGGTTTAGCCACAGAGGACACAGAGGAAAACGAAGCAAAGAAGCTCTGCCGCAGATTTGCGCAGATGAACGCAGATGGAAGCGTAGCTGCTTGTGTTCTTTGGCGTGAGATCGAAGCGCGAGACCTGATGGCCGACAGCCGATCGCCGACGGCCACTGACTACTGGCCACTGGCCACTGGGCACTGAGAAGTGGAAAACATCATCAACCGCCACCGCAACCTGACCATCCTGGCGGCGGTGTTGTTTGCGCAGATCCTCGGGCTGGCGGTGCAGGTCAAACGAGGCACCGACCAAGGCACATCGCGGCTGATCCGCATTTGGGCCGTTTCGGCCATTACCCCGATTGAAAAAGGCGTGGGGCACACCAGCCGGTGGTTTGCCGACACCTGGCACAACTACCTCTACCTGCGCGGCGTGCGCGCCCAGAACCGGGCACTGCGCGAGGAAATCGAGCACATGCGGCTGGAGCAGGTGCGCACGGCGGAAGATGCCGCGCAGGCGCGCCGCCTGCAATCGCTGCTCGGGTTCAAGGAGGAATTCATCTCGCAGACCATGCCGGCGCAGGTGATCAGCACCACCGGCAGCGAGTTTTCGCGCGGCGTCTTTATCGACAAAGGATCGCGCGACGGGATCAAGGCGGACATGCCGGTGATCACGCCCGATGGCATCGTGGGCAAAGTCTATCGCGTCTATCCGACTTCGTCGCTGGTGCTGGAGATCAACGATTCGTCCAGCGGCGCGGGCGTGATTATGGAGAAGTCGCGGCTGCAGGGAATTTTGAAAGGCTCGCCGACCGGCCAGACCTTCGTGGCCAACATCATGGCCGACGAAAAGATCGAGCCCGGCGAGCGCATCCTGACCAGCGGAGGCGATCGCGTCTATCCCAAGGGCATGGCGGTGGGCACGGTGTCGCGGGTGAATCCGGCGGGAACCTTCCTCAACGTGGAAGTGAGACCCTCGGCGCAACTGAACCGTCTGGAAGAGGTCCTGGTCATTACCAAAATCGTGGAGAAGGCGCCGGAGGTGAACGACGCGAGCGCGCCCGTCCGGGCGATTGACATCCTGGCGCAGCGGCTGCCTTCGGTGCCGCCGCCGAAACCGGTGGATGCGAAAAAACCGGATGCGACGAAGCCATCGGCAACGGCGCAGGCCAAACCGACGACAGGGACGAATCCGAACCAGGAAGCGGCGGCGCCAGCGCCCGTTCCGCCCGAGACGGCGGGACAACCGTCCACCGCAGCCAAGCCGGCGCCTTCCGCCGAGAAGAATGAAGCCAGCGCCAAGGCGGTGGTGGAAGCAGCCAAGCCGGAAACCACAGTAAAGGACACACCCCGCTAGTGCCTGCCCAGAGTGCTTCCCGAGAACAGATTGAGGTTTACCGCTTCCCGGTGGCGGCGGCGGTGGGGGTGCCGCTGGCGGCGCTGCTGCTGCAACGCTTTCTGCCGCTGCATGTTCCCGCGGCGGCAATCTTCGACCTGCCGTTGCTGGTCACGATTTATTTCGGAGTCGCGCGGCGCAACCAAATCAGCGGGCTGCTGACCGGCGGGGTGATCGGGCTGGTGCAGGACAGCCTCACGCATCAGCCGCTCGGGCTGTACGGCATCGCGAAAACGGTGGTGGGCTACGCCGCCTCGTCGCTGGGAGTGAAACTGGATGTGGACAACCCCGGTTCGCGGCTGCTGATGCTGTTTGGCTTTTACCTGCTGCACCAGATCATGTATCTGGCGGTGGCGCGCGGCTTGGCGGGCGAGATGCTGACTTGGCGCTGGGGACACGAGGCGATCGCAGCGCTGGCGAATGCGCTGCTCGGCCTGGTGCTGTACACCGCGCTGGACCGGCTGCGGCAACGAACGTAACGCAGTTTCGAGTTTCAGTTTCAGAAACTGAAGCGCTGAGTGAGATTGAAACTCGGAACTGATTTTCAGGGTATTGTCATGTCCTTGCATTTCGCTTGGTCACAGGACAAACATAGATCGTTCGCTGGGCTCAGGATGACAGGACGGGCCGCCTGAAACTGAAACTGAAACTCGAAACTGACTGATTATGCCGTTAGGGCGCGACGAAAAAGTACCGCAACTCCGGCTCACCGCCGTGCAATACGGCATTCTCGGCATTTTTCTGATCCTGGTGTTCGGGCTGTGGCGGCTGCAGGTGGTGGGCAGCGATTATTATTCGCAGCTCGCGGAAAAAAACCGCATCCGCAATGTTCCCATCCTGGCGCCGCGCGGCAAGATCCTGGACCGCGAAGGGCGCATCATCGTGGACAACTACCCGTCGTTTTCCGCGCTGCTGCTGCGGGATGCCAGCAAGAATGTCCTGAACGACGTCAACATCATCGCGGCCGGGCTGCACATGGACCCCGACGAGGTTCGCGACCGGGTGAAGAAGTTCGCGTTCACGCCGCAATACCAGCCCATCTTCCTCAAGGACGACATCACGCCCGACGAGCTGGCGTTTATCGAGTCGCACCGCAACGAGCTGCCGGAGCTGGAGACGATCATGGCGCACCGGCGGCTGTACCCGAAGGGCGGGTTCATGGCGCACCTGATCGGGTACGTGGGCGAGGTGAGCGAGGACATGCTCAACTCGCCGCAGTGGGAGTTCTACAGCCCCGGCGACGTGGTGGGGAAGTCGGGCGTCGAATTGTCGTACAACGACATATTGATGGGCAAGAACGGTTTCCGCCGGGCGCTGGTGAACAGCCGCGGCAAGGAAGTCGGCCGCTTGGACGAGACGCCGGCGGTGCCCGGCAAGCAGCTCAAGCTGACGGTTGACATTGACCTGCAAATCGCCGCCGAGGAGGCGCTGGGCGACAAGAACGGCGCCATTGTAGCCATGGACCCGCGCAACGGGGAGATCTTGGCGATGGTCAGCCGCCCGGTGTTCGATCCCAACGCGTTTGCGGTGCGCATCAAGAAAGCGGACTGGAACCGGCTGGTGACCGACGACGATCATCCCCTGCTGAACAAGGCCATTCAGGCGCAGCTCGCGCCCGGTTCGACGTTCAAGATCATCATGGCGACCGCGGGCATGCAGGAGGGCGTTGCGCAGACGTTGCAGGTGAATTGCACCGGTGGCGGGACCTTCTACGGCCGCTACTTCAAGTGCTGGATCGCGGCGCAGCACCGCACCCATGGGGTGGTGGGCATCTACAAGGCGATTTACCAGTCCTGCGACACCTTCTTTTATACGCTCGCGGAAAAGCTGGGCATCGACCGCATCGCAAAATACGCCACCGCGTTCGGCTTCGGCCAGAAAACGGGGATTGACCTGCCCAACGAAGTGGCGGGCGTAATGCCGTCGGAAGAGTGGAAGATCAAGAACTTCAAGCAGAAATGGTATGTGGGCGAAACGATTTCGGTGGGCATCGGGCAGGGGGCGGTGGCGGCCACTCCGATGCAACTGGCGCGCGCCATCGGGGCCATCACCAGCGGTGGCGTGTTGCGCCGGCCGCACACCGTGTTCCCGGATGAAATGCCGGCGCAACTCAAGCCGGCAGCCTTTCGGGAAAGCACCACGGTCCCGATCGATCCCGCCAACTGGGAGTTGATTACCGACGCCATGGCGCTGGTCCCCACCGGCGAGGGAACCGCGGGCAGCGCGCACCTGGAGGGCATCGACTTCGCGGGCAAGACGGGCAGCGCCCAGACCATGAGCAATGCGCTGGCGCAGCGGCTGGGCCATAGCCACTCGATGAAGGACAATGCGTGGTTCGTGGGGGTGACGCCGCGCCGCAATCCCGAATTGGTGGTGGCGGTGCTGTTTGAAGGCGGTGAGCACGGCCAGTTCGCAGCCCGCATGGCGGCGCAGGTGGTGAAGGCGTACGTGATGAAGCAGCGCAGCAAAGAAACCAAGATGGCGGCGGCGCCGGACCCTGGGCCGCAGAACGTTGAGCTGGCCGGGTTCTGGGGCATTCCCGACCCTGACGGCGATGGCGGCGATGGCATGCAAGGAGCGCGGATCCGGATTGACCTGGATGCGCGCAAGGCTCCGATCGCTGCCGCGGTGCACTAACTGAAACCGAAACTGAAAGTGAAACTGAAACTGTTTTGAAGCGCTACATTTCATTCCGCGATTTTGACTGGATCCTACTTGGGTTCGTGCTGGCAATTTGCGCCGCCGGGGTGCTGGAGATCTACAGTGCGACGGTGGGCACCAAGTTCGCCGGCGCGCACATCCGCCAGGTGTATTGGGTGCTGGGCGGGTGTTTTGTCATGTTCGTTGTCAGCCGCGTCAATTACCACGTGCTGATCGACCAAGTGCCCTGGATGTACGTGGTGTCGGTGGTGTCGCTGATGTCGGTGCTGGTGTTCGGGCAGAAGTACCTGGGGGCGCGCCGCTGGATCAAGATCGGCGGCGGCATCCATTTTCAGCCGTCGGAGTGGGTGAAGCTGATCCTGATCCTGGCAGTCGCCAAGTATTTCGCCGACGCTCGGCAGCGGGAATTGACGGTGGGTGACATCATCAAGGCCGGCATGCTGGTGGGCATCCCCATGCTGCTGGTGCTGGCGCAACCGGACCTGGGGACGGCGCTCACCTATATGCCGATCGCCCTGATGGGGCTGTTCCTGGGCGGGCTGCGATTCAAGCACGCCATGGTCATCCTGCTGCTCGGAGCGATGATGGCGCCGGTCGCATGGCACGTGCTAAAGCCCTACCAGCGCGACCGGCTCACCAGCTTCCTGCAGCCGGAAGCGGACTATCACGGGTCCGGATACCAGGTAATCCAATCGCTGATAGCGGTCGGCTCCGGGGGCATTTGGGGCAAAGGGACGGGTCATGGGACGCAAATCCAGGGGTCGTTTCTGCCGGTGCCGCAGACCGACTTCATCTTTGCGGCCTACGCCGAAGAACACGGATTTATCGGTGCGCTGGCCATCCTGCTGCTATACTTTGTGGTGCTGATGCGATTGGTCCAGAATGCCCAAACGGCGCCGGACCGGTCGGGTACTTTTGTGGTGATGGGTGTGGTCGCGGTCGTGACCTTCCACATCCTGGTTAACGTCGGCATGGTGGTCGGATTTATGCCGGTCACCGGAATACCGTTGCCGCTGATGAGTTATGGCGGCTCCTCCGTCTTGTTTACATTCCTGGCGCTCGGCATCGTGATGAACATACGCATGCGCCGGTTCGTGAACTGAGCGGAAAGCAGGAAAGGCGCGTTTCGCGGCATCCCTGGGATGCGGGAACGCGAACAGATTTGAAATACGATCGCCCCCTCGAAACGGGGGCTCGCACCGGCCGCATGAGGGGCCGGTACAGGATTGAGCTAAGCAGGGGTCCCGTCCAGCCGCCATCCGGGCAGCGACCACGCGCCGGAGCAGCCGCGGGAACCCTGAACCAGCGCCACGGGGCGGGTAACGGCCCCCCTTCGGACGCCCTGCGGTACGGATCGAGGGCAGCGCAGTCCGGAAGAGCGGTCACAGACCCCGTGTTGGTGCGCGCCACAGGTGCAAAAAGATTCCGAGTTCTGCACAACGAATCCAGCTCACGTGCGGTTGCGGTGAGCGCCGTAGGGAAGAAACCAGTTCCGCGTCCCGGAAGGGCGCGCAGGACCGTGGACTGCCCGAAAGCTGCATCCTGAAGCTCCATCCCTAGTTTGCCCCTCACTGGTTCGCCCGGTGCTGTTTCCGCGCAAGCGGAACCGGAGCAAGCATGTCGAAAGAACTCTTTGTCTCCCTCACGCCGCACGAGACCAAAGTCGCGGTGAGCGAGGAAGACCAACTCACTGAAATCTATTTCGAGCGGGAAAACGAATACACGTTGGCCGGCTCCATCTACAAAGGCCGGGTTACACGCGTGCTTCCCGGCATGCAGTCCGCATTTGTGGAAATCGGCCTGGAGCGCGACGCCTTCCTCTACGTCTCCGATTTCTTCGAAATGGAAGGCGAGCAGGACGAGTTCGAGCCGGTCAAGGTCGGCGGAGCGCGTCCCGAATTCCGTCAGCCCGACCGCGAAGACCAGCAGGTGCAGCCGCACCTGATCGAACCGGAAGCGGCGCCGCAGCCGCGCGCAACCTCGCCGATTGTTTTTGAAGGTCCGGAAGAACCGCCTGCCGGCGGCGCAGCCGAGGAGGCGGGCCCGGCCGGCGAACGAGAAGACAGCGCCGGTTTCCGCGGACGGGGCGGACGCCGGCGCCGCGGACGCCGTGGGCGCGCTTTCCCGGAATCGAAGTTCGCGCGTGGCGAGCAGGATGAACAGCCGCGCGAGAGCAATCGCGACGAGTCCTACGGTTCGCCGCCGGGCTATCAGCCGATGGTGCTGCCGGGCGAATCCATTTCCAAGTTCTCCCAGGGCGCGCAGGCGCAGCCTCCGCAAGTGCTGCCGGGTGAATCCATTTCCAGGTTTTCGCCGTCGCAGCCGCCGCCGGAAGAGCCGCCGCGAGCGCCGGAACGGGCGGAACGCGAGCGGCGTCCGGAGCGCGGTTTTGATCGCGGCCGCGGACGGGACCGCGACCGGGGCGCGCAGTCGTACGGTCCGCCGCCGGGATTTCAGCCCATCGTCCTGCCGGGTGAGTCCATCTCCAAGTACTCGCGGATGAAGCCATCACCGGTGGCGCCCCCGGCCGCGGCAGAACCCGTCGAGTCCGCTTCCGGGGAATCCTCCGGAGCGCTGGACCTGGCGGCTGCGTCCGACTTGGGCAGCAAGTCCGGGCAGTACGAACCGCCGCGCGCCGAGGCGCATGCAGCCACCGAACCACCGGTGATCGAGGCGCCGTCGTTGCCGCAGGCGCACGCGGAAACGCCGGTCACCGAGGCCGCCGGGGAGCGGGCCGAACCCAGCGAAGACGAGCAGCGCTTCGAGAGCATGAATGTCGCCGCGGTATTTGGCGGCGTGGAAGCAACCAAGGACGAAACGCCGCGCGAAGATTCTCCCTCCGTGGACCTAGGCAAAGTCGAAGCTGCCCACGACGAGGAGCATCATCGGTACGGCGACGCGCGCGCGGAGCTCGCCACGCCCTCGCAAACCGTCGAGCACGAAGAAATCGAGGAAGAAGAGGCGGACCTGCCCGTGGCCGCCGAACACCTGGAGGACGCCGACGATTTCGAGGAACTGGAAGAAGAGACTCTGGAGGCGCACCCGGCGCACGCCGAACGCAACGGCGATCTGGCCGCAATCGGGGAAGAGCTGACCGAAGCGGTGGAGCAATCGGAGGCGATCGAGGAGTACGACGAAGACGAGGAGAACGGCGAGGAAGTCGAATACGAGGCGGCCGAAGGCGGCGAAGGCGTGGAAGGCGGCGAAAGCCAGGAAGACACCGCCGCGCGAGCCGAACTGCGGGCGCCCGCCGGGACCGCAGGGTATCAGCAACGGACGCAGCGCCCGCCCTACGAGCGGCGCGGGCGGGGACGCCGTGGGGGCCGCCGCAGCATGCGCCAGGCGCGGCCGATGCAGCGCCAGCAGGTGATGATCTCCGACATGCTCAAGGAAGGGCAGGAGATCGTCGTCCAGATCGCCAAGGAACCGATTGGCAAGAAGGGCGCGCGCATCACCAGCCACATCGCGCTGCCCGGACGTTTCCTGGTGTACATGCCGACGGTGAATCACATCGGCGTATCGCGCAAGATTTCTTCCGACGACGAGCGCCAGCGGCTGAAGCGCATCGTGATGGACGAGCGCGACGTCCCCGGCCACGGCGGGTTCATCGTGCGCACGGCGGCGGAGAATGTCGCCGAAGACGAGCTGCGCGCCGACATCCGCTTCCTGAAGAATCTGTGGAACGAGATCAAGACCCGGGCCGACGAAAGCAAGGCGCCGGCGCTGATCTATCACGACCTGAACCTGGTGGAACGCACCCTGCGTGACCAGCTCACCGAGGACTTCACCCACGTGTGGGTGGACAACGAGCAGGAATACGAGCGCGTGCTGCGCTTCGTCAACCGTTTCCAGCCCAACCTGGTGCGCCGCGTCCGCCTGTACACCAAGGAGACGCCGCTGTTCGAGCAGTTCGGCCTCCACGAGGAAATCAACAAGGCGCTGAAGTCCAAGGTGTGGCTGAAGAGCGGCGGCTACATCGTTATCAACCAGACCGAGGCGCTGGTGGCGATTGACGTGAACACCGGCAAGTACGTCGGCAAGACCTCGCGCCTGGAAGACACCATCGTGAAGACCAACGTGGATGCCATCAAGGAAATCGTGCGCCAGATTCGGCTGCGCGACCTGGGCGGCATCATCATCATCGATTTCATCGACATGGATGAGCGCAGGAACCGTCAGAAGGTGATGCAGGCGCTGGAGGAAGCCCTCCGGGGCGACCGCGCGCCCTCCAAGGTTCTCCAGTTTAACGACTTCGGGCTGGTGGCCATCACCCGCAAGCGGGTGAAACATTCGCTGGAACGGACCCTGGGAACTCCCTGTCCGTATTGCACCGGAACCGGGCTGGTGAAGTCGGTGGAGACCGTCTGCAACGAGATCTATATCGAGATGAAGAAGTTGCGGCGGCAATTGGAAGGCTCCGAGATCCTGCTGCGCGTGAACCCCGAAGTGGCCAAGGAGTTGAAGGCGAACAATGCGCGCTGGCTGAACGATCTGGAGGAGCTATCCGGCAAGAGCATTATCATCAAGCCGGATGCCAGCCTGCACCAAGAGCAGTTCGATATGTAGCTTTCAGCTATCAGCTTTCAGCGATCAGCTTTCAGCAAGAGCGCGCTCGAAACCGGGCGCGCTTTTGCTGTTGCTAGGTCAGTTTCCGGATTGGCGACAACCCCCCAAGCCCCCTTTCGCTTCCCAGAAGCCGGTTCTGAATAGCAACCCGCACATATCCGTGATGGACGGCCACACGTCAGGCGGTCTCTCCACTATCCGAGCGTGCTTATCGGAAGGGACATTCAGCGATGGGGAGATAGGACTATCCTGTCTGATCGATCGGGATGAAACAGGAAACAATTGGATATAGACGAACTGGTTCGATAGAATGGCGTTGCCGACTACCCTACCTACGACGGTGGGTTGGGCTTCCACTTTACTCACTTATGAAGCTCGGGAGCTAACATGGCCGATGAATTCCAGGTCAAAGGTCAAAATGCGGCTGCGCTATTCACACTGACAATTCATCGTGGCGATGGTATGTCCCTGGTCGCGATGAATTGGAAAACCGGAAAGCCACCCGCCAACCTAGTCGGCTTCGCAATCGAATACAAGGAGCCCGGCGGTGACAAGTTTTTCGCCCTTAAGAACCGCCTGAGTTTCCCGAGTGCAGACAGCGGGGTTGAGCCGAACCGGCTCTCGACCTTGCGGTCCCCGATTCAGAAATTCCGCTGGGTGCATTTTCCCCGCAATGCCAACCTCCCCGGCGAGTTCACTTACAGGGTTACTCCGGTCTTCATGAACGACCAGGACGAACTCAGCTACGGTGAGGCGCAAGAGGCCAAGATAGAACTGCGCCGGGAAACATATCCTGGGCAGCTCAACGTCGCTTACACACGCGGATTCGTCTCGTCCCAGGCTTTCGTCGACCGGTACAAGTCGGTCTCCCAGCTGCTTCCAGCAAAGGCGCAAGACGGCCTGAAGTTCGTCCCCAAACATCCCCAGGCTACCGAGGCCCTTGAGTGGATGGGATTCGAAGCGCGGGAAGCGATCCTGGAGGTGCTCGACAAGGCCATCACTGACACCCAGGCCCAGGTACGCGTTGTGGCTTACGACTTGAATGTACCCGAAGTAGTTACAAGGCTGGAGAAACTCGGTTCGCGGCTCAAAGTTATCATCGACGATTCGGGCGACCATGGTAAGACGGGCTCAGCCGAGAACGATGCGGCGAAGCGCCTCATAGACTCAGCCGGCTCGCAAAACGTAAAACGGCAGCACATGGGAGACCTCCAACACAACAAGTTTATTGCGGTGGACAGTCCGAACGTGCAACTGGCGGTGTGCGGCTCAACCAATTTCTCCTGGAGGGCATTCTTTGTCCAGAACAACAATGCCGTGGTGCTGCAGGGCAGCAACGCGGTCAAGCCGTTTCTCACTGCGTTCGACAACTACTGGAACAACAACACTGTGGCCGGCTTTGCCGACACCGCCTCCGTGGATTGGACCACTCTCGGACTGAATGGGATTGATGCGAATGTGGCGTTTTCGCCACACTCGCAGTCGAACGCACTCCTGCAGTCGGTCGCTAATGACGTCCAAGACTCAACCACTTCCTCGTTGTTTTATTCGCTAGCGTTTCTCTATCAGACCCCGGGAGTTATTAAAGACGCGATCGTCAAGGTTACGAAAAACAAACAGCTCTTCGTTTATGGTATTTCCGACAGAGAGGTCGGGGGCATCGTCCTGCAGAAGCCCGACGGCAACCTCGCCCCCGTCTTTCCCGCGGCACTCTCGAAAAACCTTCCCGAACCCTTTAAGTCCGAACCGAGCGGAGGCGGCGGCATCCGCATGCACCACAAGTTCATGGTGATCGATTTCGACAAGCCGACCGCTCGCGTCTATCTCGGCTCTTACAACTTCTCAGTACCGGCCGACGTTAAGAACGGAGAGAACCTTCTGCTCATTCGCGATCGCCGGATCGCGGTTTCCTATCTCGTCGAGGCACTGAGCATGTTCGACCACTATCATTTTAGGGTGGCCCAGCAAGAAGCGAAAAAGGCCAAGAAAAAGCTGCAGCTCGCCAAGCCTCCCCGTAAGCCGAAGGAGAAGGCTTGGTGGGCAGAGTACTACACCGATGCGCGAAAGATCCGCGATCGTGAACTCTTTGCGTAAGGTCACGAAAGAGCTGCTCAAAATGGATTCATCCCGTATGACGGGCTACTCGGAAGTAAGCCACACGAAGGTAACCTGCGATACTTGGAATGGATGCCCGACAGATAACTGTTGAGTGGAACGAGCTTCTTAATCTTGTTGCGTGATTTGACCAGCGGCTCTGCTTCGCCCTAATATCCAAGCCGCAGGAGGGGTGAGCATCCATGCCCAAATACGTCATCGAGCGAGAGATACCCGGGGCCGGCAAGCTGACCCGGGACCAGCTGCATGCCATTTCGCAGAAGTCCTGCGGGGTGCTGCGCAACCTGGGGCCGCAGATCCAATGGGTGGAGAGTTTCGTCACCCCCGACAAGATCTACTGCGTCTATATTGCGCCCGACGAGAATGCCATCCGCGAGCACGCCCGCCAGGGCGGATTTCCTGCCAACCGCATCTCCGAGGTCAAGACCATGATCGATCCGACCACCTCCGAATAAGCGACCACGAGCCGGGGTGTTGGGCGCGCTTCCGGGGGGAATCGGCTGTCGGCTCCCGGGTAAAACCGGCCGCCGCCGAGGACCGACAGCCGATAGCCGCAGGAACCACTATGTCATGCACGGAGGCGGCTACCGCCGGGGCTACTACTCTGGTAACCGGTCGGGCGCCTTTTTCGTACCCTTTGCATTAACACCACCATATGTTGGGTCTATAGGCGAGTATGGCCACAGCATCTGGGCCTTTCCTTTCCGGGAACTGTCCCGGATTTTCCGGCAAACAGGGAAAATAACGGGTCAAAACCAAAGTACATCTTGACACTCACCCGCATAACACTGATATAACGTGCAGCGCTCAAGATTTTCCCCCGAGATAGCCGAGGATATTCCTCGACCCGTTCGGATCACTGCCGCCGCCGGTGCGCATCGGCAGTGGGGTCCTGGTTTGGCGTATTTGCCCGGCGGGGCAGGCGCAACCGAGAGGCTGTCACATCAGTGGAAAGGGCTTAGCGTTTTATGGCCGATTCGCGTGAAGTCATGAATATCCGCCAGGCCTCCCAGTACCTGGGCGTGAGTCCCGACACGCTCTACAAGTACGTCTATGAGGAAAAGATTCCGGCGTTTAAACTGGGCAACCGCTGGCGGTTCAAGAAGTCGAAACTGGACCAGTGGATGGAAGAGAAGAGCACGATGCGGGAGACCCGGGAAAAGAAGAAGCCCAAGGCTGCGCGCATCGCGGCAGGGCAATAGGGGCGGACGCAATGTTTGGATTGGGTGGCAGCAAAACGATCATCGGGCTCGACATCGGCTCCAGCTGCATCAAGGCGGTCGAGCTTAAGCGGTCCCGTGCCGGGATCGAGGTTGCTCATCTCGGAGTCGAGCCGCTGGCCTCCGACGTGGTGGTGGATTCCATGATCATGGATTCGCCCTCCGTTTCCAGCGCCATTACCAAGCTGTTCACCGAGAACGGCATCAAGGTGCGCGCGGTGGCGACCAGCGTCAGCGGTCACTCCGTGATCGTGAAGCCGATCTCGATTCCGACGCGCTCGGAAAGCGAACTGGAAAGCGACATCAAGACCGAGGCAGCCCAGCACATTCCCTTCGACATTGACGTGGTCAACATTGACTACCAGGTGCTGTCGGAGGACCTCAGCGGCCCGCAGATGGACATCATCCTGGTGGCGGTGAAGAAGGACAAGATCCTGAACTACACCAACGTCCTGAACATGGCGGGCAAAACCCCGGCGGTGGTGGACATTGACGCGTTCGCGCTGCAGAACTGCTATGAGTACAACTACGAGCCCGCGCCGGGCACCACGGTGGCGCTGCTCAACATCGGCGCCAGCGTGATGAACATCAACATCGTCAAGGGCAGCAAGCCGCTGTTCACCCGCGACGTCAGCGTGGGCGGGCACCAGTACACCGATTCGCTGCAAAAAGAGCTCGACCTCAGCTTCGACGATGCCGAGTCGCTCAAGCTGGGGCAGAAGGTGGGCACGGTCAGCGAAGACGCCAAGCTTCCCATCCTCCAGCAGGTGACCGAGATCATCGTGCTGGAAATCCAGAAAACTTTCGATTTCTTCCGCGCCACCGCCGCCGGCGAGCATATCGAGCGCATTTACCTGGCCGGCGGTTCGTCCAAGGTGACGGGGCTGATGGAGGCGCTCCGCCAGGAGTTTTCGCTCCCGGTGGAGGTCCTCAATCCGTTCGCCCGCATCAACTACGCGGAGGGCACGCCCGCCGCCGAGTTGATCGGTCAGAATGCGGGACAACTCGCGGTTGCCGTGGGGTTGGCCCTGAGGAGTTTTGACGACCTATGATCCGCATAAACCTGCTGGGCGTCTCCCATCCGAAGAAGGGCAAGCGCGCTGCCATCACCACCGCCGGGGTGGAAGGCGGCGGCCCCAACATGCTGGTGGTGCTGCTGATCATCGTGGCGATCGCCGCCGGCGGGAATTATTACTACTACTGGATGCTGCAGCGCGACGCCGCCAGCCTCAAGGTCAAGATGGAAGAGGCGAGGCGCGAAAACCAGCGTCTCTCCGACATCAAGGCCAAGTACATCGAGCTGGAGAGGCAGAAGGAATTCTACGAGCACCGGGTCAACATCATTCACCAGCTCCAGGCCAACCAGTCCGGTCCCGCCACCCTGCTGACCACGATCAGCGACACCGTTAACAAGTCCGACGCCGTGTGGCTCAACAGCATGAAAGACGACGGGAGCAATATCAACCTGGACGGCGTGGCCCTGAGCGTGGACGCGGTGGCGCAGTTCATGCTGAACCTGAAGGCGACCGGCTACTTCAAGAACGTCGAGATCAAGGAGTCGTTCCAGGATGACGTGGTCAAGGATGTGACCGCGTTCACCTTCACCCTGGTCTGCGAAAAGCAGCCTCAACAGAAGAGTTAGGGCGGCGGATATGGCGAAATTTTCGGAGTTATCGTCGGGTGTTCAGTTGGCCGCGGTGGTGGGCCTGGCCGTGGTGCTCAGCGGTGCGGCGTATTGGTTCGTCTACAAAGACATGGACAACAGCAACCGCGCGCTCCAAGCCCAGCTCAAGGCCAAGCAGGATGAGAACGCGGCCCTGCGTCCGTATGCCGACCGGAAAGCCGACATGGAGCGCAAGCTCGCGACTCTCAAGGACCAACTGGAGCAAATGAAGCGCATTGTTCCGGACGAAAAGGAAGCGCCGCAGTTCATGGAGATGTTGCAGGCGGAGGCGCGCAAGGCCGGGATCGAGGTGCGCCGCTACGCGGCGAAGGCGACCGCGCAGCGTGAGTTTTTCTCCGAAGTTCCCTTCGATATCGAGCTGGATGGTTCGTACTTCTCGCTGCTTCGTTTCTTCGAAAGCGTAGCGCATCTGGACCGCATCATTAACGTCTCCGGGCTGAAGATGGCTACCCTGCGCAAGGCCAGCGAGGCCGGGGTGAAGAAGCAGTACCAGTACGCGCCGACCGAGACGGTGGCGGTGACCTGCGTTGCGACCACTTTCTTCAGCCGTGAAATCTCGCCCGGGACGGCCGCACCGGCCCCGGCCAAGAAGAAGTAGAGGAAGCCATGAAGGCTAGGACGATTGCTCTGTTGTGGGTAATGGCGAGCGGCATGGCCCTGGCGCAAACGGCGCCGCCGAGCCAGAAGGTCGCGCCCAGTTCCAAGCCGGCTGCCGCCAAGCCTGCCAAGACGCAGGCAAAGCCGGCGGCGGCTCCAGCCAGGCCGGCGGCGGCTCCGATGAAGCCCGCGGCGGCTTCGCCCATGGCGCGCAAGCCCGCGAAGGCCCCAGCCAAGGCCAAGGCCAAAGCGGCGGCAGGCGCGGTGAAGAAGGCGGCGACGCCAACCACCACCGCCAAAGCGGCGCCCGCCAAACGCGATCCCTTCATCAGCCCGATCCGGGAGCAGGGCGCAGCCGGGCCCGCTTGCTCCACGGGCAAGAAGTGTCTGGCGATCAACACCATCGTGCTGCGCGGGATCGTCAAGTCGCAGGCCGGCATGATCGCCGTCGTCGAAAGTTCGGTGCGCAGGATCAGCTACTTCCTGCGGGAGAACGATCCCGTGTTCAACGGCTACGTGGTCAAAATCACCGGCGACACGGTGGTCTTCCGCGAGAACGTGATGGACCGCCTGGGCAAGCAGAGCACGCATGACGTTGTGATGAAGGTAGTTGCGCCCGTGGTGTAGCGCGGGCGAAGAAACGGTTTCGGTATGGCGCAGTCGCCGTACCTGAGTTCGGCCGAACCCTGGGAGCAGGAACCGCCATGGTTCACGCCGCAGCCAGTTGCGGCGGTGGCGAAGGGCGGGGGCTAACCTTGAAGCGGCGCGAGCGCCGCACACGCATCAGGCATGTCCTGCGCGTGGGGAGAATCGTGATGAGGCTGAAGCAACTGCTGAGTGTTCTCTTCCTGGTGCTCATTCTGAGCATGATGGCGGCCGCCGCCGGTCCGCAACTGACCAGCGTCCATGTGACGGGCCAGGCGCAGACGTCCACCATTGTCCTCCACGCGAGCGGTGCGTTCACCCACACCGAGTATCGTCCGGTGGACAACATGCTGCTGGTCGACCTCTCGGGTGTGGCGCCCGGGGCTCTGAAGCAGACGAGCAAACCCGTGAACCTGCCGGGCGTCGTTTCCTACCGCGTGCTGGGATACTCCAGCAATGGCGGCGCCGAGGTCACGCGCGTCGAGATTACGCTGCAGTCGGGTTCGGTGGTGAACGTCTCGGAGATCGCGGGCGGGCTCCGGGTGCAAGTGGCGGCCGGCGCCGGCGCCGCGGCATCGCAGCCCCGGCTTGTTCCCGCCGCGTTGAAGACGCCGGAGCCGGCCAAGGCCGCGCCGACGGCGCACCCTGCCGGGCATCCGGTGCTGGTGCGCAACGTGGCCGTTGTGCGCGGACGAGGCGGCATGCAGGTGGAAATTTCCGCCAGCGGTCCGATCACCCCGAAGCTGATGAAACTCACCGGCCCCGACCGCCTCGTGGTGGACCTGCCGAACGCGATTCCCGCAGGCCATCCGCGCCCGATCATGTCCAACGGCGGCGATATCAAGTCGGTGCGCATGGGACGCTTCCAACTGGACCCGCCGGTCACGCGCGTGGTCGTCGACCTGGCAGCCGCGCGTGATGGCGAGATCGTCACTGCCGGCAACAAACTGGTTCTCAAGCTGCGTGCCGAGCGCGCGGCCGCAGCGCCCAGCGCACCGCCCGCGGTGGAGATGCCGAAGCCGGTGGCGGCGGCCGTGGTACCGGCTGCCGTGAAGACGCCGGAACCGCCGAAGCCGCAGGTCGCTGCCGACATCGTGGCGGTGGAGCCGAAATTCGTAACCCGGCCGGCCGAGCCTGCGCCGGACCCGAAAGCCGTCGCCGTGAGCGCCGCGCAGGTGATGGCGAAGAGCGCGCCGGCGCGCTCCGATCCCAGCCTGTTGCCCGTTCCCAGCGCTTCGCTGGGTGCACCCGCCGCCAACCTGGCGGCGCAACAGCAGCAGCAGATGCAGCGCGCCGCGCAAACGCCCGCCCCCGCCGGGCAGCGCTATACCGGCGAGCCCATCTCGGTCAATCTGAAGGATGTTGACCTGAAAGATTTCTTCCGCCTGGTGCACGAGATCAGCGGCCTCAATATCGTGCTGGATCCCAACGTCAAGGGCAGCCTGACGCTGGTGCTGGATGACGTACCGTGGGACCAGGCGCTCGACATCGTTCTGCAGAACAACGGACTCGACCGCCGGCTCGAAGGCAACGTGCTGCGCATCGCAACCCGCGAAACCTTTACCCACGAAGCCGAAGCGCGACGCGCCCAGGCCGAAGCGCTGGCCCTGGCCGTGGACAAGGTCCAGGTCACACACTTCCTCAGCTATGCTCAAGCTGTCAACGTCATGCCGATCGTAAAGAAGTTCCTGTCGCAGCGCGGCGATGTGATTGCCGATCCGCGCACCAATGCCCTGATCATCACCGACATTCCGAGCACGCTTCCTGAAATCCAACGCCTGCTCGGACAACTGGACCGCAAGACCCAGGAAGTCGAAATCGAAGCGCGGGTGGTTTCCGCCACGCGCAACTTCGCGCGCGACATCGGCGTGCAGCTCGGGTTTGGCTGGGGCAACACCCCAACTGCTGTCGGCGGTGCGGGTGTGGTCGGGACCAGCCCGCTGTTGGTCGGCATTGCCAATCCGACGTATTTCACCACTGCCAACGCCATTCCGCTGTTCTCAAACCTGGGAGCAGTCGGAGCGACCTCGGGGATCAGCTTCTCCAATGCGACCCAGAACTACCGCGTGGACGCGATCCTCACCATGGCCGAAAGCCGCGGCCTGCTGAAGATCCTGTCGCGGCCGCGCGTGGTGACCCAGAACAACATTGGGGCGACGGTCAAGCAGGGTGTCAAGCTCCCGGTGGTGACCGCCGCGCAATTGGGCGGCCCTCCCACCACCACCTACATCGACGCCGAACTGCGTTTGCAGGTGACGCCGCAGATTACGGTGGAGAACACCATCTTCCTGAACGTGGACGTGGAGAATACCGCGCCTGACTTCAGCCGCCAGGTCTCCGGCAACCCGACCCTGCTGACGCAGCAGGCCACCACCCAGGTGCTGGTCACCGACGGCGGCACCGTGGTCATTGGCGGCGTCATCCAGACCACCAACTCGGTCTCGGTGTTCCAGGTTCCGCTGCTGGGCGACATTCCGATCCTGGGCAACCTGTTCAAGCGCCGCAGCGTTTCCACGACGACGCAGGAGTTGATCTTCTTCATCACTCCCAAGATCGTGCAGACATAGTCGGCAACCAATCACCTAACCAAAAGCCCCCGGCAGGTTCGGGGGCTTTGCTTTTGTGGTGGACGGCTGTCGGTTTTCGGTTCTCGGTGCGGCTTGCCAGCGAGCAACCGCCTTCAACCGATAACCGACAACCGATAACCGACAACCGATAACCGACAACCGATAACCGACAACCGACAACCACTCTGTTACTCTTCTCGCGATGGATTACGCGCGCCGGCAATCCGCCATGCAAGCCCAAGTCGAGAAGCTCCACCTCGATGCGCTGCTGGTGACGCATCTCCCCAACATCCGCTACCTGTGCGGGTTTACCGGCAGCGCGGGAGTGCTGTCGCTGGGCCTGGGGCGGGCGGCATTTTTCACCGACGGGCGCTACACCGCGCAGGCGCGCGAGCAAGTTGCCGGCGCGCGCGTGGTCATTTGCCATGGATCGCCGCTGCTGGCGGCGGCGCAGTTTGCCCGGAAGAGCAGGCTGCGGAGCATGGGCATTGAAGCCGCGCACATGACCGTCGCGTCCCGCGCTGCGCTCCACCGCGCCCTCGGCGGCCAAGCTCGGCTGCGCGACGTCGGGCCGGTGGTGGAAGAGCTGCGGATGATCAAGGACGCCGGCGAGATCGCGCTGATTCGGGAGGCGGTCAACCTCGGCGCCAGGCTGCTGGACGCCGCGCTGCCGGTGATTCGAACTGGCGTCACGGAAGCGGAGGTGGCGGCGGAATTGGAGTATGCCGCGCGGCGCGCTGGAGCAGAAGCCATGTCGTTCGAAACCATCGTGGCCGCCGGGCCGCGCTCGGCCATGCCGCACGGCGTCGCCTCGGCCGCTCTCATCCCGCGACGCGGGTTCGTCATCCTCGACTTCGGTGTTATACTCCACGGTTATTGTTCGGACATGACCCGCACTGTGCACGTCGGCAAGATTTCCGCCGGCGACCGCAGCATGTACAACGCAGTGCGTGAGGCGCAGCAAGCGGCGGTGGATGCGGTGCGCGCCGGAGCCGCCTGCGGCCAGGTGGACCGCGCCGCCCGTAACGCGCTGCGTCGCGCCGGGGTGGCGCGGTATTTCACGCATTCCACCGGCCACGGCGTGGGCTTGGAGATCCATGAACCGCCGCGGCTTGGCCGAGGCCAGGCGGAACTGCTTCGCCCCGGCATGGTGGTCACCGTCGAGCCCGGTGTTTACCTTCCCGGCCGAGGCGGCGTTCGCATCGAGGACATGCTCCTGGTCACCGGCGGTGCTTGCGAGGTTCTCACGCCGGCCCCGAAAGACTTGATCGAGCTGTGAAGCCGGGACCCCGATAACTCGACACCCCATGAATCAAAAGGAACTCAAGGAACTCATCGAATTCCTCATCGAGAAGGACATCGCTGAGTTTGAACTCGAGCGTGGCGACGTCAAGGTGCGCATCAAACGCGCCGGCGCCGATTCCCCGGCGGCGGCCGAGCCGCGCTATTTCGCGGTTCCGCAGGCGCCTCCCGCCCCGGCGTTCACGCCGCCTGCCGTCGCGGTCGCGCACCCCGCTCCGGCTTCGCCCACGGCTGCTCCTCCGGCAGGGACCGTGGAAAGCGAGGAAGAAGCCGGGCTGCACGTCATCCGCTCGCCCATCGTGGGCACATTCTACGAGGCGCCGTCGCCGGGCGCGCCGCCCTTCGTCAAGGTGGGCGACAACGTCGGCGTCGGCCAGGTCCTGTGCATTATCGAAGCCATGAAGCTGATGAACGAGATCGAATCCGACTACGCCGGCGAGCTGGTGAAGACCTACGTCACCAACGCGCAGCCGGTGGAGTACGGCCAGCCGCTGTTTGCTATCCGGACGAAATGACCGTCTGTCGGTCCATCGGTCCATCGGTCTGTCATCACCTCCTTCCGCCGACCGACCGGTCGACCGACCGACCGATAGACCAAGTGAAACCGTGTTCAATAAAGTTCTGATCGCCAACCGCGGGGAGATCGCACTCCGCGTCATCTGCGCCTGCAAGGAACTGGGCATCCGCACCGTCGCCATTTACAGCGACGTGGATCGCAACTCGCTGCACGTGCGTTTCGCCGATGAAGCCATCTGCATCGGCCCGCCGCGCCTGAGCGAAAGCTACCTCAACATCCCCTCCGTCATCAGCGCCGCCGAGATTGCCAACGTGGACGCCATCCACCCCGGCTACGGCCTGCTCAGCGAGAACGCCAACTTCGCCGAAGTGTGCGAGACCTGCGGCATCAAGTTCATCGGGCCGCCGCCGGATGTCACGCGCCTGATGGGGGAAAAGGAAAAGGCGCGGCAGGCCATGAAGCAAGCCGGCGTGCCCATCCTCCCCGGCTCCGAAGGCGTGGTGCAGTCGGCGGGGGAAGCGGCCGAGTGGGCGCGCCAGGTGGGGTTCCCGGTGATCGTGAAAGCGTCGGCCGGCGGCGGCGGACGCGGCATGAGGGTCATCCGCAGCGAGCAGGAACTTCCCAACCTGTTTCAGGCGGCGCAATCGGAAGCGGCGGCGGCCTTCGGCAACGGCGACCTCTACATGGAAAGGTTCATCGAACAGCCGCGCCACATCGAGTTCCAGGTGCTGGGCGATCAGTACGGCAAGGTGGTCACGCTCGGCGAGCGCGAGTGCTCCATCCAGCGCCGCCACCAGAAGCTGCTGGAGGAATCGCCCTCGGTTGCGCTCACCCCCGAACTCCGTGCCCGCATGGGGAAGATGGTGGCCGAAACCCTGGCCGTCATCGGCTACGTGAATGCCGGCACCGTTGAGTTCCTCATGGACGAGGACGGCAGCCTGTATTTCATCGAAATGAACACCCGCATCCAGGTGGAACATCCGGTGACGGAGATGGTCACCGATGTGGATTTGGTCAAGAGCCAGATCCGGCTGGCGATGGGAGAGCCGCTGGAGAAAGTCTTGCAAGGGCCGGTGGTCACCCGCGGCCACGCCATTGAGTGCCGCATCAATGCCGAGCATCCGGAGAAGTTCACACCGTCGGCGGGAACGATCACGACCTTTCATCCGCCGGGCGGGACCGGCGTGCGGGTTGACACCGCCGCTTACACCGAAGCGGTGGTGCCGCCCTACTATGATTCGCTGATCGCCAAGTTGATCGTGCGCGGCAAGGACCGCGACGAGGCCATCTCGCGGATGTCGCGGGCGCTGGAAATGTTCATCATCGAGGGCATCCACACCTCGATTCCCTTGCAGCGCCGCATCCTCGCCCATCCCGACTTCCGCGCCGGCCGCACCGATACCAAGTTCATGGAGCGCTTGCTGAACGCGGCCAAGGCCGCTGTCTAGCAGCACGGACTGCGAAATGGCCATCGAACATCGACCAGAACCTGTCGCGAGCGTAGTCGAGGGAGCCATCGACCTCCCCCGCCTGTACGCGATCGTGGATGCGTCTTGTTTTCCGGACGACCGCGCTTTGTTTCAATTCGCGGAGGAGTTACTCTCCGCGGGCGCGACCCTTCTGCAATACCGGAATAAAGTCGGCAGCGCGCGCCAGATGCTTTCCCATGCCCGCGAATTGCGTCGGATTGCCGGCGACCGCGCGCGGCTGATCATGAACGACCGCGCCGACCTCTGCCTCGCCGCCGGCTTCGACGGCGTCCACCTGGGCCAGGACGATCTCCCGCCGGAAGCCGTACGGCGCATCGTCGGAAAGCCGCTCTGGATGGGCGTTTCCACGCATAATCCTGAACAGCTCCGGCGCGCCGATCAGAGCGACGCCGACTATCTCGCCATCGGTCCGGTGTTCGCCACCGGCAGCAAGGCGAAGCCCGATCCCGTGGTCGGACTCGAGGGCGTGCGCGCCGCCCGCGCCCTCACCCGCAAGCCGCTGGTCGCGATCGGGGGCATCACGCGCTCCAATGCACGCTCGGTGATCGAAGCCGGCGCTGACGCGGTCGCCGTCATCTCCGACCTGCTAGACGATCCGCGGCGCGCGGTCGAGGAATTTGATCGCTGTCTCGCAGGTGCCTAAAGAAGTACACCCCAACCTGCAACCGAAACTCGATCGTTGATACCCGGCGCTTCGATGTATTATTCCGCAATCTTTCACGATTACGATCCGGAAGAGCCCGTGCGTAAACCAGGTTGGGCAGAAGCGCCCTAGAACCAGCGTCAATAGGCATTTTGGCGGCTTCTCGCAATTTGCAGAACGCCGCGGATCAGGTGTAAATTCTTGCGCAGTTTGCGCCCAAGGAGCTTCGTGAGCACTCATCCCGCGAGCCGCCCCTCCGCTCCCGCCCAGGACCAGGAACTCGTCAAGGGACTCGGCCTGACCAGCGCCACCACCCTGGTGATGGGCTCGATGATCGGCTCGGGAATTTTTATCGTTTCCGCCGACATCGCCCGCCTGGTGAATTCGCCCGCGCTGCTGATCGCCGCCTGGGCCGTAACCGGATTCATGACCATTGTCGGCGCTCTCTGCTACGGCGAACTGGCGGCGATGATGCCCAAGGCCGGCGGCCAGTATGTGTTTTTGCGCGACTCCCTGGGACCGCTGTGGGGCTTCCTGTACGGGTGGACGTTTTTCCTGGTCATCCAGTGCGGCACGATCGCCGCGGTAGGCGTGGCGTTTGGAAAATTTCTCGGCGTATTTTTTCCCTCGGTCTCTTCCACCCATTGGGTCCTCCACTTCTGGAAAGCGCCGCCGATTCACATCGGCCCCATGGTGCTGGGCAACATGGACGTCGGCCTGAACACCGCCAATCTGGCTGGCATCATCATCATCGTGCTGCTCTCCATCGTGAACGTGTACGGCGTGCGTACCGGCGCCATGGTGCAGAACGTATTCACCTTCGCCAAGGCCGCGGCGCTGATCGGACTCGTCATCGCCGGAATAGTGGTCGGGCGCAACGCCGTCGCCGAAACCGCCAATTTCGGCGCTGCGTTCTGGCGTCACATGAGCTGGGGCGCGCGTTTCCCGGTGGAAGTCGGCGTCGGCGGCCCGATCGCGATGGTCAGCTTGCTGACCATACTCGCCGTGGCGCAGGTCGGATCGCTGTTCGCGGCCGACGCGTGGAACAACGTCACCTTCACCGCCGCCGAGGTCAAGAATCCCAGCCGCAACCTGCCCTTGTCCCTGGCGATGGGCACCGGCTTCGTGATCCTGCTCTACATTGCGGCGAACTTTGCCTACCTGTCGGTGCTGCCGTTGCAGGGCGAGCCGCAGGGCGCCACGGTGATTGCGCGCGGCATCCAGTATGCCGCTGAAGACCGCGTCGGGACGGCCATGATGCAGGGCGTGTACGCCCAGTTTGGCGCCCTGCTGATGGCGGCGGCGATCCTGGTTTCCACGTTCGGCTGCAACAACGGGCTCATCCTGGCCGGCGCGCGCGTGTATTACGCCATGGCCAAGGATGGCTTGTTTTTCCGCAGCGTCGCCCGCCTGCATCCCAAGTACAAGACGCCGGCGGTCTCGCTGATGGTGCAGATGGTCTGGTGCTCCATCCTCTGCCTTTCGGGAACCTACGGGCAGTTGCTGGATTACATCATCTTTGCCGTGCTGGTGTTTTACATCCTGACCATTCTCGGACTCTTTGTCCTGCGGGTGAAGCAGCCCAACGCGCCCCGGCCGTATCGCGCCATCGGCTACCCGGTCTTGCCGGCCATTTACATCTTGCTGGCGCTCTTTATTGATATAGTGCTGCTGCGTTACAAGCCCCAGTACACCTGGCCGGGCTTGATCATCGTTCTGGTGGGGATTCCGGTGTTTTACCTCTGGCGGCGCTCCGCCGGCGGCGCGCCCGTCACGGAATAAGCGACGACGTTTCCTTAGAAGGAGATCGTAGAACCGCATGTCTGACCTGCTGGCAACCAAACCTCTCGACACCATCCTGTCCGAGGCAGCGGAAACGGGTGAGCACGCCCTGAAACGCGCGCTCGGCCCGGTGAACCTGATCACCCTCGGCATCGGCGCCATCATCGGCGCGGGAATTTTCGTCCTCACCGGCGCCGCCGCCGCGCAGTATGCCGGCCCGGCGATCGTCCTGTCGTTCATCCTGGCGGGAATCGCGTGCGCCTTCGCCGGACTGTGCTATTCGGAATTCGCCTCCTTAATTCCGATCGCCGGTTCCGCGTACACCTACGGTTACGCCACGCTGGGCGAAATTTTTGCCTGGATCATCGGCTGGGACCTGATCCTGGAATACGCTTTCGGCGCGGCCACGGTGGCTTCCGGCTGGAGCGGCTACGTCAACAGCCTGCTGCAGGATTGGGGCATCCACATCCCGCCGTCGCTGACGGCCACGCCGGGCACGGAATTGGTGCTGTACCACGGCCGCTGGGAGCGGCTGGCGACCATCCAGGGCACGCTGGATAAAGTGGGCGTCGCGCCCGGTTCCTTGCCGCATATCACCGGGACATTCAACCTGGTGGCGTTCGTCGCCATCTGCCTGGTAACGGTGATCCTGGTGATTGGCATCCAGGAATCGGCGAATTTCAACTCCGCGGTCGTGATCATCAAGGTTTCGATCGTGCTGGTGTTCATCGGCATCGCGGCTGCGTTCGTGACGAAGAACCCGTCGCTGGCTACCACGAACTGGCATCCGTTCATTCCTCCCAACACAGGGCAATTCGGGCACTACGGCTGGTCGGGGGTGGCGCGCGGCGCCGCCGTGATCTTCTTCGCCTACATTGGCTTTGACGCCGTCTCCACCGCCGCACAGGAGGCCAAGCAACCGAAGCGCGATATGCCCATCGGCATTCTCGGCTCGCTGGTGATCTGCACCATCCTCTACATCCTGGTTTCCGGGCTGCTGACGGGCGTGGTTTCCTACAAGGCGCTCAACGTTCCGGATCCGGTGGCGGTGGGCATCGATGCCACCGGCGTGCGCTGGGGATCGCTGCTGGTGAAGCTGGGCGCCATCGCGGGCCTCGGCTCGGTGATGCTGGTGATGTTGCTCGGCCAGTCGCGCGTGTTCTTCTCCATGTCGCGCGACGGGCTGCTGCCACAGTGGGCGGGCCGCGTGCACCCGCGCTTCCGCACGCCCTACATCTCGTCCATCACGGTGGGAATCTTCGTCGCCATTTTTGCCTCGCTGATTCCCATCGGGATTCTCGGAGAGCTGGTTTCCATCGGCACCCTGCTGGCGTTTGTGATCGTTTGCGCCGGTGTGTGGGTGATGCGCCGCAAACGGCCCGAGATCCATCGGCCATTCAAGACGCCGTGGGTACCGTTCACGCCGATCATGGGAATTCTCGTTTCCGGCCTGATGATGGTCAGCCTGCCCGGGGACACCTGGCTGCGGCTGGTGATCTGGCTGGTCATCGGCATGGCGGTGTATTTCTTTTACGGCCGCTACCACAGCAAGGTGCAGATGGCTCGGAACGAATCCAGGGGAACGGCGATGGCCGACTAACTTCTTTCACCCGTTGGGTGCAACCGGCCCCTTGTGCCAACGAGGGGCTGTTGTTGATTGCCGAATTGCCGAATTGAAAATTGCCGAATTGCCGAAAACCCGGAATTCCGCAATTCGGCAGTTCGGCAATTCCGCACTTTGTTTTACACTCATCCCGAATTTCCTGGAGCCTGCAGCCCGGAGCCTGCTTTTGAAAGCTATTCGCAATCTCAAGCTTGTTGCGATCGCGCTGCTCGTGCTCTTCGCCCTGGGCACCGCCGGCTTCCACCTGGTCGAGGGCTGGTCCTGGTTCGACAGCTTCTACATGGTGCTGATCACGGTCACCACCATCGGCTACACCGAAGTGCACACGCTGTCGCAACCGGGCCGCATCTTTAACGTGTTCGTCATCATCGCCGGCGTCGGCCTGGTTTTCCTGGCGATCGGGGTCGTAGCCCAGGCTTTGCTAGAATTCGAGCTCACTCAATTCTTTGGAAGGCGGCGCATGGAACGCGAGATCGAGCGCCTGAGCGGTCACTTCATTATCTGCGGCGCCGGACGCGTGGGGCGCAGCACCGCGCGCGAATTGGCGCTCAAGCCGGTGCCGTTCGTCATCATCGAAAATGCCGCCGTCAAGATGGAACCGCTGCCGCCGGAGTGGCTGGCCATCCGGGGCGACGCCACCCAGGAGCCGACGCTGCGCCAGGCGCACATTGAGCGCGCCCGCGGCCTGGTGGCCGCCACCACCACCGACGCCACCAACATCTACATCGTGCTCACCGCACGCGGGCTGAACCCCAAGCTCAAGATCATTGCCCGCGCCAGCGAGGAAGACGCGGAGAAGCACCTCAAGACCGCAGGCGCCGATTCCGTGATCTCGCCGTATCACTTCGCCGGGCACAGGATTGCGCAGTCGTTCCTGCGGCCGCACGTGCTCGATTTCATCGATTCCGCCACGGTGCGGCTGGGCGTTGACCTGGAAATCGCCGAAGTCGAGGTGGCTGCGGGATCGCGCTATGTCGGACAGACGTTCCGCACCTCGAAGATGCGCCACGATACCGGCATCATCGTGCTCGCCATCAAGCGCGAGGGCGCCATGCGCTTCAATCCCGAGCCCGACGACCAGATCGCGGCCGGCGATACCCTGATTGCCATGGGCGAGGCCGCGGGCATGCGTAAGCTGGAGGAGGCCGCGCAAAGATAGTTTCAGTTTCAGTTTCGGTTTCAGCAAGGAACAAAAGACGCGACCGAAACTGAAACTGAAACTCAAACTCTCATGAAGATCACCACCGCTGAAGAGATGCGCCAGATCGACCGCGTGACCGGCGAGCGCCACGGCGTGCCGTCGCTCACCCTGATGGAAAACGCGGGCACGCACGTCTCCGACTACGTGCTGCGGCGCTACCCGCGCGCGCAACGAATCTGCGTGGTCTGCGGAAAAGGGAACAACGGCGGCGATGGTTTCGTGGCCGCGCGCAAGCTGCATGAAGCGGGGAAGAAGGTCGACGTCCTGCTGCTGGGCGATCCGGCGGAGGTCAAGGGCGATGCGGCGGCGATGCTGGCGAAATTGCCCCTCGCGCCGCTCGTCATCCGAAGCGAAGAGGAATTGAAGGACGGTGGAGCGCGCTCGCCCTTGACCGCAATGGACGCTAGAGCGCGCTCGCCCTCGAGCGCGATGAAGGAAGCTGATCTGATCCTCGACGCCATCCTCGGTACCGGTTTCAAACCTCCGGTCACGGGCCTCTTCGCAGCCGCCATTGAGCTGATCAATGCGTTGCCCGTCCCAGCGTTTGCGGTGGACATTCCTTCCGGCGCCAGCGCCGATGCGTTTGCTCCCGAGCCGCACCTGCGCTGCCGTGCCGACGCGATCGTCACCTTCACCGCGCCGCGTCCGGCGCATGTCTTCGCCGATCTTACCCGCGGCGAAATTGTGGTAGGCCAGATCGGCTCACCTCCGGAGGCAATTCAGTCGCAACTCAACCTCGATGTGATTGCGTGGCCTGACATCAAGTCCTGCTTCGCGCCGCGCGCACCTGACGCGAACAAAGGCAACTTCGGGCACGTGCTCACCATCGGCGGTTCGCTGGGAAAATCCGGCGCGGCTGCCATGGCAGGAATGGCGGCACTGCGCGCCGGCGCCGGACTGTCCACGGTGGCGACACCGCGCTGCGTGCTGCCGATGGTCGCCGGATTTGCCGCCGAACTCATGACCGAACCGCTGGCGGAAACCGAGGCGGGCACCATCTCGCTCGCCGCCATCGAATATGGGCGGTTGGATGCAATCGTCGCCGGCAAAACCGTGCTCGCACTTGGGCCGGGCATTTCGCGCCACCCCGACACGGTGCAGTTCATCCGCGCTATTGTTGGCACGTACCCGCAGCCGCTGGTGATCGATGCCGATGGGTTAAACGCATTTGCGGGCTTGACCGAGCGGCTGGAGGGAAGCACGCGTCCCTTGGTCGTGACCCCGCATCCCGGCGAAATGGCGCGCCTGGCGGGCATTTCGACGAAACAGGTACAGCAGGACCGCATCGGCGTCGCGCGTAGTTTCGCCCGCGATCACCACTGTATTGTCGTGCTCAAGGGACATCGCACGCTGGTCGCCGAACCCGATGGTCACGTGTGGGTCAACATGACCGGCAATCCCGGCATGGCCACCGGCGGCACCGGCGACGTGCTCACCGGCCTGATTGCGGGCATGATCGCGCAATTTCCCAACGATCTGGTCCAGGCGGTGTGCGCGGCAGTGTGGCTCCACGGGTATGCAGGGGATCGGGCGGCGACGTTGGGCGAGCAATACATGGCCGCTACCGATTTGCTTTTCCATTGCTGGATAGATTCGACAGCGAGGCGGAAGTTTGCCAAAGATCCGTTCGTCAGCATCCACGACATCGGCAATATTCGCCGAAGCCTGGAATATTGAACGCTGCGAAATGCTCCACGCAGGCACGGAGCCGTTGGAAATTGGTAATTTGCAATTTGTAATTTGTAATTTGCAGTGACGAGAAAACGATTTTTGCTTTTCAAATTGCAAATTGCAAATTCTGCTCGGTGTCTCCGTGCCTCCGTGGTTATTCGCTACACTAGCCACGATGGCCACCGGCGAATTCACTACCCACTCGACCGAAGAGACAATCCAGTTGGGGCGGCAGCTCGCGCGCGAGTTGAAGCCGCCGCAGGTCGTCGTGCTGCGCGGCGACCTGGGCTCGGGCAAGACCACGCTGGTGAAGGGAATTGCCGAAGGATTCCAGGCGGCGGCGCAGGAGGACGTCACCAGCCCGACGTTTACTTTGATCCACGAATACCGCGGCCCGGCCATCAACGTCTTTCACATTGATCTCTACCGCATTGACACCGAGCGCGAGCTGGAGACGCTGGGGATTGATGACCTGTATGGCAATTCCAACATCCTGCTGATCGAGTGGGGCGACAAATTTCCGCGCTTCGAACGCGAGCGGCATGTCGAAATTCGCTTCAAGCGCTTGGGCGAAAACGAAAGGCGAATCAGGGTCAGCGGGCTGTGAGAAGGATAGTCGGGTAATCGGCCAAAGGAAAAGCAGCGGGACAAATTACTTTTCCCGATTACGCAATTACCCGATTACCCGATCAAAACCCCATGATGTTGTAGCCGCAGTCCACGTACAGCACTTCGCCGGTCACGCCGGTGGAGAGGTCGGAGGCAAGATAGAGCGCCGTCTTGCCCACTTCTTCCGCTTCCACATTGCGCCCGAGCGGGGCGCGTTCGACATGGCCCTTGAGCATGTCGCCGAAGCCGGCAATGCCGCGCGCGGCCAGCGTCTTGATCGGCCCGGCGGAGATGGCGTTCACCCGCACCTTCTGTTTTCCGAGATCGGCGGCGAGGTAGCGGACGGTGGCTTCCAGCGCGGCTTTCGCCACTCCCATGACGTTGTAATTGGGGACGACTTTTTCCGCGCCGTAATAGGTAAGGGTCATGATGCTGCCGCCCTCGGTCATCAGCGGGGCGGCGCCGCGGGCGAGCGCGATCAGTGAGTAGACGCTGACGTCGTGCGCGATGCGGAAGCCCTCGCGCGAGGTCTCGACGAACGGCCGGCTGAGCTCGGCGGCGGGCGCGAAAGCAATGCTGTGCACCAGCACGTCAAGCTTGCCGTAGCGTTCTTTCAGTTGCTCGAACAGGCGCTGCACTTCGGCATCGTTGGAGACGTCGCACTGGAAGCCCTCGGTGCCGGGCAGGGAGTCGACCAGGTCCTTGGCCTCCAGCGCCAGCCGCTCGTTCTGGTAGGTGAGGGCCAGGCGCGCACCCGCCCCGTGCAACTGCTGCGCGATTGCCCAGGCGATGCTGCGCTTGTTGGCGACTCCGAAGACAACCGCGGTGCGTCCTTCAAGTAGAGCTTTCATAGAACCGTCGATGGTCGTTGGTCGATGGCCGGCTGATCGTCAGCAGGAATTGCCAACGACTAACGACCAACGACTAACGACGCTGTAGCCTGAAACCGATGAGAATAACAGGTGAGTACATCGGCGGTCGATGGCAGGCTATTCCGCGGCAGCAGCGGCGACAGATTCGGTTTCGTTGCTGACCGCCGGCGCCGGCCAGACGGAGCTGATGAACGCCAGCGCGTACACGATCCCGAGCAAAAAGAATGCTGCGGTCAGCGACACTCGCTGCGCAATCATTCCGGCGGAGAAGGCGAGAGCGACCTGCAGCCCGGTGCCCGCGAAATAAAACGTATTCTGCACCCGTCCCATGAAGTGTTTGGGAACCAGATGCATCATGCTGCTGGAGATGGCAATGCCGCCGACGCCACGCGCCGAACCCATGGTCATGAAGATGAGAACCGTAATGGCAAGCAGGCGCGAAAACGGAATGGCGGCCATGCCGATCATGAGCGTGGCCATGGCGATCTGCAGTGCGCGCCGCGGTCCGAAGCCGCGGATCAATACAGGCACGTAGAGCGCGCTCAGGAATGCCCCCATGCCCCACCCGCCGTAGATCCATCCGAACCCGATGGCGCCGGCGTGCAGGATGCGGTCGCTCAGCGGCGCCATGACGACTACGGACGACATCATCGCTCCCAGGTACAACGACCAGCTATACCCCAGCAGCCGCACGTCGCGCCGAGGCCGCAAGTAGCGAATGCCCGCGCGCATTTCGTGCAGGTAACGCGCCAGCGGTCCTTCGGCGTCCGGTGGCGCCGCATCAGCCGGGCGGACCACATGCCGTCCCTTGCGCACCGCGAGATAGCACGCCAGGGAAACGGCGTAGGTGCAAACGTCAATCAGCAGCACGCCGCCAAGGTGGATGTGGTTGTACACGAAGCCGACCACCGCGCCGGAGAGCAAGAATCCGCCCTGGATTCCGGCCATCAGGAAGGTGTTCGAATGGATGTAGTGCTCCGGCGGCGTCAGCTCCTGGATGAGCGCATTGATGGTCGGCCAGAACATCCAGAAACCGAGCTGGACCAGCGTGTTCATCAGGTACAGGTGCCAGACCTGCACCCGGCCCGCGAGCGCCAGGACCGCTACCGTGAGGATGATCAGGGCACGCGCGGCGTCCAGCAGCATGACCAGGTGCCGGCGGTCTTCCCGGTCGATGATGACGCCGCTGAAAGGAAGCATCAGCATCGAGGGGATGGTTTGCAGGACCACGAGCATTCCCAGCGCCACCTCGGAGTGCGTCGCCTGCAGCACGAACCACATCACCGCGGCGGAATTCATCCCGCTGCCCATCATGGAAATGACATTGGCGGTAAAAACGAGGCGCAGCGGCCGGATTCGGAGGATGGAGCGCATCGGAGAAGAAGCTTGAGCTTAGCGCAGAACGCGGCAGGCGGCCATCAGTTCTCGGGGTTCATTCCGCAGCTCTCTGCAGAGTGTCATTCCGAGCGCAGCGAGGAACCTGCTTGTCCCGAAAGCCGACGGCCGATTGCCAATAGCCGAGAGCCCTCGTGGAAGTTGCCGCATCTAACTATGTTAGCCTGTATAGAAATCGCGCACCGGCCTAGCTTGTGGTGGGCGCCCATGGATCCGGACAACATTGCTTAATACCTTAGCAGCCAAGATTTTCGGCACCAGAAACGAGCGCGAAGTTAAGCGCCTGATGCCCTCGGTCGAGCAGATCAATGCGCTCGAACCGCAGATGCACGGCCTCACCGACGCCCAACTGCGCGCCAAGACCGAAGAATTCCGCAAGCGCCTGGCCGAACGCCTCGAGGGCATCGAGGAAGACGACGAGCGGCGCACGGCGGAAAATCAGTTTCTGCAAGACATCCTGCCGGAAGCGTTTGCCGTGGTCCGCGAGGCGGGCCTCCGCACCCTCAACATGCGCCATTTCGACGTGCAGTTGATCGGCGGCATGGTGCTGCACGCCGGCACGATTTCGGAAATGAAGACGGGCGAAGGAAAAACCCTGGTCGCCACCCTGCCGGTGTACCTGAATGCGCTGCCCGGGCGCGGCGTGCACGTGGTTACCGTCAATGACTACCTGGCCAAGCGCGACTCGGAGTGGATGGGGAAGATCTACAACTTCCTCGGGCTGTCGGTCGGCGTGATCGTACACGACCTGGACGACGACGAGCGCCGCCAAGCTTACGCCGCCGATGTCACCTACGGGACGAACAACGAGTTCGGTTTCGATTACCTGCGCGACAACATGAAGTTCGAGGTGCGCGAATGCGTGCAGCGCGGGCACAACTACGCCATCGTCGACGAAGTGGATTCCATCCTGATTGACGAAGCGCGTACCCCGCTCATCATCAGCGGCGCCAGCGAGGAATCCACCGACAAGTATTACAAGGTCAACAAGATCATTCCCAAGCTGGAAAAGGGCGAGGAGATCGAAACCGCGCCCGGCGAGCCCAAGCAGCTCACCGGCGACTACGTGGTGGACGAGAAGCACAAAACCATCACCGTCACCGACGAAGGCTGGGAAAAAGTCGAGAAGATGCTGGGGATCACCAACATCGCCGACCCGGAAAACTGGGACCTCAAGCATCACGTCGACACCGCGGTCAAGGCGCACGCGTTGTACAAGCGCGATGTTGAATACGTCGTCAAAGATGGCGAGGTGCTTATCGTTGACGAATTCACCGGGCGGCTGATGCCCGGCCGGCGCTGGAGCGATGGCCTGCACCAGGCGGTCGAGGCCAAGGAAAACGTCAAAGTCGAACGCGAAAACCAGACGCTGGCCACCATCACCTTCCAGAACTATTTCCGCATGTACAAGAAACTGGCCGGCATGACCGGTACAGCGGAAACGGAAGCGCCTGAGTTCGACAAAATCTACAAGCTGGAAGTGCTGGTCATTCCCACCAACAAGCCGCTGCGCCGGCTGGAGAATGCCGACGTGGTGTACCGCACCGAGCCGGAGAAGTACAAGGCGGTCGCCGACCACATCGAGGAATTGCACGAGAAAGGCCAACCGGTGCTGGTGGGCACCACCTCGATTGAAAAATCCGAGCGGCTAGCGGAGATTCTCAAGAAGCGCACCGTGAAGCACGTGGTGCTGAACGCCAAGTACCACGAACGCGAAGCCGAGATCGTGGCGCAGGCGGGCCGTTTCGGCATGGTGACCATTGCCACCAACATGGCCGGCCGCGGCACCGACATTCTGCTCGGCGGCAATCCCGAGTTCATGTCCAAGCAGGAATTGGTCAAGAAGGGAATCGCGCGCCCCTTGCACGAAGTCGGCGGCGAGGTGGAAGCCGCACCCAGCAGCGAGGAGACGACCAAGTTCTACTACCAGGGCACGGAGTTCGAAGCGCCCCTCGATCAGTGGCACGAAGCCTTCACGCGCTACAAGGTGGAAACCGACAAGGAGCACGACCAGGTCGTCGATGTCGGAGGTTTATTCATTCTCGGCACCGAGCGGCACGAGGCGCGGCGCATCGACCACCAGTTGCGCGGCCGCGCCGGACGCCAGGGCGACCCCGGCGAATCGCGCTTCTTCCTCTCGCTGCAAGACGACCTGATGCGTATCTTCGCCAAGGAATGGGTGTCCACGCTGCTGCAGCGGCTGGGCATGGAAGAAGGCGTCCCCATCGAGTCGCGCATGATTACCCGGCGGATCGAAGCGGCGCAGAAGGCGGTGGAAGCCCAGAACTTCGAAGCCCGCAAACACCTGCTGGAATACGACGACGTCATGAACAAGCAGCGCGAGGCGGTGTACAGCCTCCGCCGGCAGTTGCTGGAGGGATTGGACCAGAAGGACCTGATCCTCGAAGACTACGTTGCCGGCATTCTCAGCGAGCTGCTCGACAAGTACGCCGCGAAAGACGTCCACCCCGAGGATTGGGACATCAAGGGCCTGAAGAACGAGATTTTCACCCGCTTTGGCGTGGACATTCTCAAAGAAGGTGTGAAGCCGGAATCGTTGAATCGCCAGGAGCTGGGCGACGCCGTCTTCGAAAAACTCAAGCAGCGTTACGAAGCCAAGGAAGAGCTGATCAAGCCTGAGCAGATGCGCTACCACGAGCGCATGATCATGTTGAGCGTGCTTGACCAGCAGTGGAAAGACCACCTGCTCAACATGGACCACCTGAAGGAAGGCATCGGGCTGCGCGGCTACGGCCAGCACGATCCCCTGGTGGAGTACAAGCGCGAATCCTTCGACATGTTCGAATTGATGATGGCGCGCTTCGAGGAAGAGACGGTCCGGTATCTGTACCTGATGCAGGTGATCGAGCCTACTGCACCGGCCGTGACTATCGAAGCAGGCGGCGATGGCGGCGACGGTGCGGGACGACGCCGGCGCGCAGCAGCCACCTCGGTGGACGAACTCGAAGAAGCATTCCAGCGGCGCAAGCGCAAGGAGCTGGAACAGGCGCGCATGGCAGGTTCGGGAGAGTACCAGCCGGTGCAGCAGCGGGTGCGCTCCGGCGCCAAGGTCGGCCGCAACGATCCCTGCCCCTGCGGCTCAGGCAAGAAATATAAGAAGTGCTGCGGGGTGAGCGCGTAATTTCAGGTTCGGTTCCTGCGCGTCCAAAGCAAGCAGGGGTAGCGAACTTCAGGGTCCAGCTTTGCCTGCGCCTTCGAAGAAAGCTTCAAGCCACAACTTCAAAGTCAGGTCTTCGCGCTCGACATTCGCGAGATTGGGGCGCATCTCCTTCTCGTATCGCTGTCGCAGAATCGCGGGATCGAGCGGCACTGCTTTTGCAAGATGTTTTATGTCGTCTCTGTCCACAGCTGCATTGCGCTCTAACTTGGAGAGAGCAAGATCGTATGGATCCAATGCGAAGAGCCGCAGTTTCTTGTAGTGGTTGGGAAACATTTCCTGAAGGCGACTCTCATAGTCTTCAGGAACATTCGCGACGCCGACATGCTGGAGATAGAGGCCGTACTTCTTGTGTAATGGCGAACCTTGCCCAGCCAGTCCTATTACAATCTCGAACTGGTCTCTCGGAGCAACAGACAAGAAGTCGATATCTGAAGTCGGGCGGGGAAGTCCGTACAAAGCGGAGATGACGAATCCGCCCAAGCATTCCAATGACACCCGGCCGGGCAATTGCTCATCTAGCTCGCGAAGGAATTTATCCCAAAACGTCGGAACCGCAGTGTCCTTCGGCTTAGACTTGGGCATAGCGGATGGTCTCGGGTGTCCAGTCGGTCAGCAGATTCCAATGCCTGGCGTCATGAGACCTCTGCTCCCTCAGCCAGTGGCGTTCAGGTTCGGACAGCGATTCCTGGCAAAAGGTATCCTCACGAGCGAGGCGGGATTGCTCCAACTCTTGTTGAAGCTGCGCCAGTGCATGCAAACTCTTGCTGTCGGAAGTTCGCTCCGACAATCTCCGAGCTAACGATACGACAAATCCCAATCGATTTTGCAGGTTGTGCAGTTTCGCTTCACGCGCGAGCCAACGGTTGTCTACATCAGGGAAGCGGAGCAGAAGCCAAGGCAGCGCCTCTGCCAGCCGCGACTCCAAATTCTTCTGTGCTAGAGCTGCGAGCAGCACTTCTGCAGGGTTCACTTTCCGGCGTGACCGCATGTAGGAGAACCCTGGATAACCGAGTGAGGCAAGGCTCTCAGCCAATTCCCGGGGATCTACTTTACTGAGCCGGTCTGTACGGTGCACGGGCAAAGCAGTAGGAGGCAGGCGATACACGCTTGCTAACTTCTTCATGAAGGATGAAGAAGGCGTACGCCGGCCCGTTTCACAGAGGGAAACGTACCCCTGCGAGACCCCTAAGCGCTTCGCAACCTGTTGCTGAGTTAGCCGCGCTTGTTCGCGGAATGTCCTTAGCTGCGCTACCGACATGACACAATTCACCCGACAATTACATGCCTATTATATTACAAATCTTGTAATAATTCTTTCACTATAACTCATTTACTTACAGTGATTTGGAGATTCTCGCCGAACTATCCTGTCGTAACCACGAAGTCTCGATGGAGCAGACGTGCATGGCCGGTTCTGGAGAATATCAGCCGGTGCAGCAGCGGGTGCGCTCCGGGCGCCAAGGTCGGCCGCAACGATCCCTGCCCCTGCGGCTCAGGGAAGAAGTACAAGAAGTGCTGCGGCGTGAACGCGTAGAAGAGTTTCGAGTTTCAGTTTCAGAAATTCCCACTCTCCGCCCCTTCGACTTCGCTCAGGTCAGGCTCCAGCTTGCGCAAGGGTGGCCCAGCCGGCCACCCGCCAAGTGCTTGCCTTTCTTGAAATCGCGCGACCTGTCCTGGATTATTGGGATCCGACGCACAGCAATGAGAAAGTAAATGAAGTCATACTGAACAGAGTTCTGCGTGCAATGGGTTTGCAGGCGCATTTTTCTCTAGGGAAGGTCATTCGGTGAAAAGACAGTTATTCCTGCAACGGTATCGAACTGTCGGTCGCTGGTTGCAATGCGGGTAATCCCGTACCCCCTCATGGCAGCGACGATTACGGAGTCATTTGTCAGCAATCCAGCATTCTGTCTTTCAGTTTGTGCGCTTGTCACAATGTCCCGTTCGACCGGCAAGAATAGCAGATTCAAAGCTAGAAGCCTTTGAGTGTTGGCCCAGTAGTCTGTGAGCACTTTCACTTGTTCCGGATGTTCAGACAAGTATTTCATAGGCTGCCGCTCACAGAATCCCTTCTGCAACGCTTCGCCTTTCATGAATTGGTGCGTCGCGTTATTTACCACTTCGAAAAGAGTTATTCCCGTGACTTCTTCCCTTGAGCAGCGCCCAAGCAATCTCTTGCACTGTTCGGATTTGGCGGTTAGACCATAAACGAACAAATTGGCATCAACGAGCACATCACTTCCGTTTGGAAGACTGTCCAAAAGCTCGGCCACCGTTAGTCCTCATCTTCGATTTCGTCTAATATCTCTTTCCACTGAGCAGCAGTAAGTTCCGTTGGTTGTGGCGCGTTCACCGCCCCAAGAGACATTTCAATCCGTTGTTGCCTGCCTTCGCGGGTAAATCTCTGCCGTTTCAGAATTACCAACTTAGATGAAGGCTGCACACCGCGAAGAAACTCGCGGTAGATTTCCATCAAAGTATTTGTATCGAAAGAGGACACGCGAGTTTGGTTGGAGGTGTTCCCGAGCAATCCTGTCTCTGTGACGGGAGGTGGCGTAAAGTCACCAAACGGTGGAACAGTCTGCGCCAGCGCGGAATGCGCCGATTGTGCGAGTTGTCCTTGCAGAGTCATTGCAGTTTCAGACCCAAGCGGCGAAGTACAGTTGCTTCGTCTTCATAGAGAGTTGCTGCCATTTGCTCGAACCGCGTTTCAGCGGAAAAGTTCCGAAGCAATTTGATGAAAACGCCACCCGGAATGACTACCGAACCGTCTATTACAAATGAATAATCACTTGAGTAGACGGATACACCATACATGGCGGCGTCCTCCGCGCCCAGTGCCCTTGTGTTCACAAACTGACTAAGAATTTGCTTGAAAGAGTTCTCCCCTACTGGCTTGACATGGAACGCCAACGTCACGAACTGGGACTGGAGCTCCTGTGCAGTGCTTTCCTTCAAAGCTTCCAGCCCAGCCTGAAAAAAAGACACCAACTCCGCGGCACGCGCCCAGTATGGATTAGTTGCAGTAATCGTCACACCGCCAATGCCCACCTGCATGCTGGCAAGCAGTGACGGGATGCCAAATGTAAACTGAATTTCATTGGCGTTTTTAGCTCCCTGATTCCAAGTGATGTTTTGTAATCCGACATGCCACGGGGCAAGAGCCTTGTAGAGCGCGCCCAGAATCTCTCCGTGCCGTCTTTCAAACCAAAATGCGAGGATTGGCTCTTTGAAATCTGCACGGTATTCGAAAAACGACTGTTGAATGTCGGCAATGGCTAGTTGGTCTTCCATGATTGGGCTCTTCAACGGTGACAGTGTATTACAAACGCGCATTACGCTACAGGTGTTCTGCACTTAACTTAACCGCCGTTCCAAATCGCCCGGACCGCAGTTGGCGCACCCTATGGCCCGGGGGACCCTGTCCTGAGCGCAGCGACGGGGCGAAGGTTGGGGGCACTCCAATCATCGCGACTACCTAAACCGTTAAGCCGCTGCCGAGCTGGACTGGACCTTGAGACGGACCCGTTCGTGCCGCTGAAGGAATGCGACCATAGCAAACAAGTTCTTGGCGTGCGGATTCCCCTTCGGACCAAGCATGCGCATCAGGCTCTTAGGCGAACGGTGCATCGCCTGTCCGAGTTTGGTAAACCCCACCGCGGCGTTGATGAAATCCCGTAGTACGGTCTTGCCGGTTTCGACGTCGCCGGAGAGAAAACCTTCAATCGCTTCCCGGAGAAGCGCCTTGCGGAAGGCGGAATCGCGCTTGACCCGCACTTGCACGGTTTGCTTGAAATCTCGCGTCAGAGCCATAACAGATGGTACCACATCTGTTACCATTGTCAATCAGCCTTCTCGTCGAACTCAACAAAGACCCACATCTGCCAACTGCGGGCAGATATGGGCCGCCGGCGTAGAACAGTTTCGAGTTTCAGGTTCAGTTTCAGGAAATCCCCACCCAGTCGCTCCAAAACCGGGATCGACAAGGGTGGGGCAACCTCAAGGTTTGTTTTTGTCGGAAAGGGCGGGCCAGCCGCCGGGCCTCACTTCGCTGCCGGGACGAGGGGCGAAGAATGGTGATGGGCAATGCGCCATTCCCCACCGCGCTTCGTGACCAGCATGGTAAAGCGCGAGGGTCCCGGTACCGGCTTCCCCTCTTGCATCCGGGTGAACTCGTAAAATCCGGTCACCAGCACGGCGTGGTCGTCGATCGGAATCGTGTGCCTTTCCTGGATCACGTTCTTGTTGCCGCTCCCTTTCAGCTTCAGGTCCGTGAAGTATTTCTCGATTGCTTCCGTGCCGGTGGAAATGACCGGACTCTTGGTGCCGAGCAGAATTGCGTCGGGCCAATAGTTATTCGCCACTGCTGCCGGGTCATTGGTGTTATACGACGCCGACCAGCGGTCGATCGCCGCGTTGGCCTCTTCTGCGGGGCCAGCCAGAGCCAGGGCCGGCGACATCAACAGCAGTCCGACCAACAGCAGTCGACTAAATCGCGCGATTTTCATGAAGCTCGGAATTTGAGTTTTTTTCGGTTGGAAAACAGCCGCCGTGGCGGCCTCCATTTTTGCCAGCCGACGCATGTCTCGTTTCACTATTTATCCTCTATTCCAGAATCAGAGCGGCTAAGGTGGATTGCCCGCAGCGGGCGAGCAAAGCCGTGGCGCGCGATGATAGCAGGTGAAGATCACCTGGTGAAGGTGTCGGTGAAAATAATAGCTGAGCTGGGCGGGTTTGGGTTTGCGCCACCAGCGTGGGTTGCGGGCTTCGTGGATAAGCAGGTCCCAGGATTCGCACGGCGGTACTTATTGCGGCGGAAGCGTGGGTTGAACCCTTGCCTAAGCCACCCACGGATTGAACACCGGGACACCCGTCGCGGCGACATCCTTGGTGTTGCGGGTCACCAGCGTCAGGTTATGGTGCAAAGCCGTGGCCGCCAGCAGTCCATCAATGACGGGCAGGGGCGATTTTGGCCCGGCCTGCGCGGCGAGGCGCCCCCAGCGATCCGCGACCGCCTGATCCACCGGCAGGATGCGTCCTGCAAAGCGCAAGACCAGATCGCTGTCGAGCCACGTTTCCAACCTGACGCGGCGGGAAGCATCTTTGAGTGAGGCGATTCCTTTGCGAATCTCTCCCAATGTGAGGACGCTCAGATAGAGCAAGTCCTCGTCGGTGGCTGCCACCCACGCTTTGACCGTAGGCTCGGGCTTGGGCCGCACCAGTTCGGAGATGATGCTGGTATCGAGCAGGAACCCACTCACAGCTCGACCGTCCGCCCGTAGTCCGGCTTGCGCTCAAGATCAATCGCGACCTTGGCGAGCGGAGACTCGGCAAAGAACTGCACCAGGCTTTGGGGCTGCCGTGAGCGCGCCTGGAGGCGTTCAAATTCTTCCGCCGGCAGGACAACCACCGCCTCCTTGTCCTGACGGGTGACCCACTGCGGACCTTCCGATCGTGCGCGGCGGAAAAGCTCGCTGAACTGAGCTTTGGCGGTCTGAAGCTGCCAACGTTTCTTTGGAACCGCTCTTGCGGAAGGGCTCGTCGTCCGTTTTCTTGCAGTCGCTTTGGACATTTCATCCTCTGACTAGACTGACTAGTTTACTGAAATGGCCAGCAGGAGGTCAAGGGTGTAATCGTGCCGTCCCCTTCGACTTCGGCCCGGGGCAGGCTCGACGGGATTGGACTAAGGTCCCCACCCCTTCGGCTTCGCTCAGGGCCAGGCCTCAGTTTTGCCGAAGCCAGAGCTTAAAGCCCGTATTTCGGGGGTCCAATTCACCGGCCTCCCTCGCTGCGCTCGGGACAGGTTCCGGCCGGTGCTTCTGCCACTATGAATCCGGTGCTTCCACCATGACGCTTGGGTCGTCAATCAGGCAGAAGCGCGGCAGATTTTGACCGCCGAACACCCGTAAGGTCTTGTCCTAACGTGACCTAGAGAGCCTGTTTTGTTAACCTTTCTGCCACCGTTCTCAATTGACAATTTGTGTCACTCAACATACGATTCGCCCTACCCAGAGGTGAACATTTTTCCCCCGAGTTGATGCTGCGATCCGGTATTGCGGGCGCGGTTCCGAGTCAGGCTGGAGCGTAGGAAGATAGGGAGGGGTATGTCTCAGCGGTTGGGCGACCTGCTGGTTAAAGAGAAGGTAATCACGCAGGAGCAACTGGATCAGGCGCTCAAGGTCCAGAAGGAATCCGGCACCCGCCTGGGGTCCATCCTGGTCAAGCTGGGGTATCTCTCCGACGAGGACGTCACCAACTTTCTCTCCCGCCAGTACGGTGTGCCCGCCATCAATCTTGCCTACTTCGAGATTGATCCGACGGTGGTCAAGCTCATCCCCTACGAGACCGCCAAACGTTACCAGATCCTGCCGCTCAGCCGGGTCGGCGCCTCGCTCACCATCGCCATGGTGGACCCCACCAATGTGTTCGCCATGGACGATATCAAGTTCATGACCGGGTTCAACATCGAGCCGGTGGTGGCGTCGGAAAGCTCGATCCTGGACGGCATCGAGAAGGCGTATGGCGCCAGCCACGAGGAAGACCTGGAAAAGGTGATGGCGTCGATGACCGAGGGCGGCGACGCCGATGTCGAACTGCAGGCCGAAGAAGAGGAGATGGGCCTGTCGGAGCTGGAGAAGGCAGCCGACGAAGCGCCCATCGTCAAGCTGGTGAACCTGATCCTGACCGATGCGGTGAAGAAGGGCGCCAGCGACATCCACGTCGAGCCCTACGAGAAGGAATATCGCGTCCGCTTCCGGGTGGACGGCATCCTGCAGACCATGATGTCGCCGCCGATGAAGCTGAAAGATGCCATCACCTCGCGCATCAAGATCATGGCGAAGCTGGACATCAGCGAGAAGCGTCTGCCGCAGGACGGGCGCATCATGCTGAAGGTGAACCTGGGCGGCCGGAAGAAGCAGCTCGATTACCGGGTCAGCACGCTGCCCACGCTGTGGGGCGAAAAGATCGTGATGCGGCTGCTCGACAAGGAAAACCTGCGGCTGGACATGACCAAGCTGGGCTTCGAGCCGGAATCGCTGGTGAAATTCGAGAAGGCCATCCTGAAGCCCTACGGCATGGTGCTGGTCACCGGCCCCACCGGCTCCGGCAAGACCAACACGCTGTACTCGGCGATTTCGCGGCTCAACGTGCCGGACACCAACATCATGACCGCGGAGGACCCGGTGGAGTTTCAGTTGGCCGGCGTCAACCAGGTGCAGATGAAGGAATCGATCGGGCTGAATTTCGCCGCCGCACTGCGCGCGTTCTTGCGGCAAGACCCCAACATCATCCTGGTGGGCGAGATCCGCGACTTCGAGACGGCGGAAATCGCCATCAAGGCCGCGCTCACCGGTCACTTGGTGCTCTCCACCCTGCACACCAACGGCGCGCCGGAGACGATCAGCCGCCTGATGAACATGGGCATCGAGCCGTTCCTGGTTGCGACCTCGGTGCACATGATCGTGGCGCAGCGCCTGGTGCGGCGCGTGTGCGGCGAGTGCAAGGCCGAGGTGGAGCTGCCACCGCAGGCGTTAGTCGAGGCCGGCTTCACGCCCGCAGAAGCCAAGACCGTGAAGGTCTCCAAGGGCAAAGGCTGCGGGGTGTGCAACAACACCGGCTACAAGGGCCGCTGCGGCCTGTATGAAGTCATGGAAATCGATGATGAGATCCGCGAACTGATCCTGGTGGGCGCTTCCGCCGTGGAACTGAAGAAAAAAGCGGTGGAGCGCGGCATGATTACCTTGCGCCGCAGCGGCCTGATCAAGGCCATGGCGGGCGCGACCACGCTGGAAGAAGTGGCGCGCGAAACCGTGCACTGAGGCAATTTCGAGTTTCCGGTTTCCAGTTTCCAGGATTTGGAAACGGGCGACCGGAAACTCGAGCAAGCAACGCAACTCGAAACTAGAAACGGGAAGCTGGACTATGGCCGCATCACTTAGCGATCTTCTGAAAAAGCTGCTCGAATTGAGCGGCAGCGACCTGCACATCACCACCAACTCGCCGCCGCAAATCCGCGTTCACGGTCACTTGCAGCCGCTGGACATGCCGCCGCTGACGCCCGCCGAAACCAAGTCGCTGGCCTACAGCGTCATGACCGACGCGCAAAAGCACCGCTTCGAGGAAGATCTGGAGCTCGACTTCTCCTTCGGCATGAAAGGGCTGGCGCGGTTCCGCGCCAACATCTTCAACCAGCGCGGCGCGGCCGGAGCGGTGTTCCGCGTCATTCCGTTCGAGATCAAGAGTTTTCAGCAGTTGAACCTTCCGCCGGTGGTCGCCAGGATGTGCGACAAGCCGCGCGGCTTGATCCTGGTCACCGGCCCGACGGGATCCGGGAAATCCACCACGCTGGCGGCGATGATCGACAAGATCAACACCGACCGCCACGATCACATCATCACCATCGAGGACCCGATTGAATTCGTCCACCAGCACAAGAATTGCCTGGTGAACCAGCGCGAGGTGCATTCCGACACCAAGTCGTTCACCAACGCGCTGCGCGCCGCCCTGCGGGAAGACCCGGACGTGGTGCTGATCGGCGAAATGCGCGACCTGGAGACGATCGAATCGGCGTTGCGCATTGCCGAGACCGGCCACCTCACTTTCGGCACCTTGCACACCAATTCGGCCGCCTCCACGATTAACCGTGTGATCGACGTCTTCCCGTCGCACCAGCAATCGCAGATCCGCGCCCAGCTTTCCCTGGTGCTGGAAGGAATCATGTGCCAAGCGTTGCTGCCCAAGATCGGCGGCCAGGGCCGCGCCATGGCGATGGAAATCCTGATCCCCAACTCGGCGGTGCGCAACCTGATCCGGGAAGACAAGATTCACCAGATTTACTCCTCCATGCAGGCGGGCCAGGACAAGTTCGGCATGCAGACGTTCAACCAGTCCCTGGCGACGCTGGCCATGACCAAGCAGATCACGCTGGAGACGGCGTTGCAGCGTTCCTCCATGCCGGACGAGTTGCAGGAAATGATTAACCGTGGCGCCGGAATCTCCAAGCCGGGAGTCGGGGCGGCGGCGGTCAGGAAGTAGACAGTATTTCAGCGGGCAGAACATCAGCCGCTGAATACGGAAGAACCGACAATCTGTTTTTGCGAGGTTCACATGCCAGTTTTCACGTTCACGGGCAAGAACCCCGCCGGCGAGAAAGTAGCCGGCGAGCGGGTCAGCGAGAACAAGCAGGTGTTGAAGGCGGCGCTCACCCGCGAGCGCATCACCGACACCACCATCAAGGAGAAGGGCAAGGAATTCGTGATGCCCACCTTCGGTTCGGGCAAGGTGGCGACCAAGGACATCGCCATCTTCTTCCGCCAGTTCTCGGTGATGATTGATGCCGGCCTGCCGCTGGTGCAGTGCCTGGAGATCCTGGCCGCCAACCAGGAGAACCCGGTGTTCCAGAAGGCGCTGACCGGCATCCGGCAGACGGTGGAAGGCGGCGCCACGCTGTCCAATGCCATGCGCGGCTACCCGAAGATTTTCGACGACCTCACCACCAACATGATCGAGGCGGGCGAAACCGGCGGCATTCTCGACGTCATTCTGCAGCGCCTCTCGACCTACGTGGAAAAGGCCGTGAAACTGCGCTCGGCGGTGAAGTCGGCGCTGATCTATCCCGTATCCGTCATCAGCATCGCGGTGCTCATCGTGGGCGCGCTGCTGAAATTCGTGGTCCCGATCTTCGCCAACCTGTTCGCCGGCCTGGGCGTCGAACTGCCCGCCCCCACGCGCTTTGTCATGAACCTGAGCTACCTGGTGAGCACCTTCTGGTGGTTGTTCTTCGTGCTGCTGATTGCGCTGGTCATCGGCATCAGGCAGGTCCGCAAGCACCCCAAGGGCCGCTACATGTGGGACAACATGATGCTGCACCTGCCGGTGTTCGGCATGGTGCTGCGCAAGATCGCGGTGGCGCGTTTCACCCGCACCCTGGGCACCCTGATCACCTCCGGTGTGCCCATCCTGGAGGGCCTCAGCATCACGGCGCGCACCTCGGGCAACGCGGTGCTGGAACAAGCGCTGATGAAGGTGCGCAAGGCGATCGAAGAAGGCCGGACGATTGTGGACCCGCTCAAGGAAAGTGGCGTGTTCCCTAACATGGTGACGCAGATGATCGGCGTCGGCGAAGCCACCGGCGCCATGGACGCCATGTTGCAGAAGATCGCCGATTTCTACGAAGACGAAGTGGACTCGGCCACCAAGAACATGCTGACGCTGCTGGAGCCGGTGATGATCTCGTTTCTGGGCGTGGCGGTCGGCGGCATCGTGATCTCGCTGTACATGCCGCTGTTCTCCATGATCTCCAAGCTCTCGGGGGGCTAGGCAGACGCGATTCTGAAAACTGGAGCTCACCACGGAGACACAGAGGCACGGAGGAAACCGCGGCCAACGAATCTCCGTGTCTCCGTGCCTCCGTGGTGCAATTCATCGTCAGTACCTCGGACTTGCTGAATACGTGACGTCCAGGTTGGCGGCCGGGTGATAGCAAAAGGCGTGATGGGCGAGCAGTTCAACGAGCGAAGCTGGCTGATTTGGCTGGGCAAGGTGAGGATCATCATCATCACCTTTGTCTTCGGCATCGAGTTGGCCGTTGCCGTCCTGACGCCCACCTACCTTCCCAAAAGGCTCTTTGTCGTCGCCATCCTGCTGTGGTACACGCTGTCGGTTTTCTACCTCCTGCTGCTTTCCTTATGGCGAGATGCGCGCTTCCAGGCGCGTTTACAGGTCCTCACCGACCTGTGCATGGCCGCCACCATCGTCTATCTGACCGGGGGCATCGACAGCTCCTTCAACTTCCTGTATCCGCTGATCATCCTCGTTGCCGCCATCCTGTTCTCGCGGGCGTGGACGTTCCTGGTTGCCGCGCTGGCGTTCATCCTCTCCGGCGCCATCCTGGAGCTGTCGTACTTCGACATGCTGCACTCGTATTCGGTGAGCCGGCCCGACCTGCGCAGCCTGCAAGCCAGCATCCTCATCAACCTGTTCGCCTACGCGGCCATCGCCTACCTGGCCAGCCAGTTGAGCACGAAGTTGCGCCAGGCCGACGTCCGGCTGCAGGAGCAGAGCGGCGCGCTGGAAAACCTGCAGGCGCTCCATGAGAACATCGTCAACTCCATCAGCGGCGGCCTGATCACCACCGGCATGGACGGCCGGGTGCGCCTGATCAATGCCGCCGGGCAAAAACTGCTGGAACGCGGCGAGAACACCGTGGTGGGCCGCGGCGTGGAGCACCTCTTCCTCGACCAGTTGCCGGAGCCGGGTGCGGTTGCGGTGCGTTGCGAGGTGCGTTCCGCCACGCCGAACGGGGGCACCAAGACCTTCGGCATGAGCCGCTCGGTGCTGGAAGTGCCCGACCGCGGCGCCATGGGCTACGTCTACACCTTCGACGACCTCACCGAGATACGCCGCCTGGAGCGCGAGGTGCGGCTGCGCGACCGCATGGCGGCCGTGGGGCGCATGGCGGCCGCGATTGCGCACGAAATCCGCAATCCGCTCTCCTCCATCGCCGGCTCGGCCAAGGTGCTCGCCGACGTCTCCGTGCTCAACCAGGAGCAGCGCACGCTGGTGGACATCGTGACTCGCGAGTCGGAGCGTCTCAACAGCATCGTCTCCGACTTCCTCACCTACTCGCGCGAGAAGAAGTACGAGTTCACCACTCTCGACCTGGTGCCGTTGCTTGAGGACACGCTGATCCTGCTGCAAAACCGCGCCGAGCCGGGTGCGGCGGCGGTGCAGATCGTCCGCCAATTCGAGGCGGCGCATGCTCCGGCGCAGGTTGACGGCGACCGCATCAAGCAGGTGTTCTGGAACATCTGCGATAACGCTATTCGCGCCATGCCGGGAGGTGGAACGTTGACGGTTACGCTGCGGGCGCAGGAGGCGAACTGGCTGATCAGCTTCACCGACACCGGACACGGCATGCGCGGGCTGGAGATGGAAAAGATTTTCGAGCCGTTCCAATCGGGTTTCGATGGAGGAACCGGGCTGGGGCTGGCGATCGTGTACCAGGTCGTGCAGGCGCATGAGGGCAAGATTTCCGTGCGCTCCAAGATCGGGCAGGGAACCGAGTTTACGGTGCAGTTGCGACAGGCCGCGGCGGCCGGTTCCGAGCCCGCCCCGGCGGCCGCGGCAAGGGGGGCGCGTGGGTAATGTCCTGGTGGTTGACGACGAGCGCTCCATTTGCGAGTTGCTGGAAATCGCCCTGCGCAAGGAAGGGCATAAAGTCGAGACCGTCCAATCCGGGGATCATGCCAAGAAGAAGGTCAATTCCGCCCTCTTCGACGTGATTGTCACCGACATCAAGATGCCGAACACCAACGGCATCGAGGTGCTGCGCTACGCGCACAGCGTCTCGCCCGATACGGCCGTGGTGCTGATCACCGCCGTCGACGACCTGGAGTCGGCGGTGCAGGCGGTCAAGGCGGGAGGCGCGTTCGATTACATCCGCAAGGGACCGGCCCTGGTGGAGGACGTGAAGTTCGCCATCGGCAAGGCGATGGACAAGCTCTCTCTGCGGCGGCAGAACCTGGCCTTCAAGCGCGACGCCGCCAGCCGCAACTCGCTCGACAACCTGGTCGGAGTGAGTCCGACCATCGAAAAGCTCAAGCAGACCATCCGCACCGTCGCGCCCACCCACAGCACCGTGCTGATTCATGGCGAGAGCGGCACCGGCAAGGAACTGGTGGCGCGCGCGGTCCATGCCTGCTCCACCCGTGCCGGCCTGCCCTTCTTGCCCGCCAACTGCGGCGCCTTTACCGAAACCTTGCTGGAAAGCGAGCTGTTCGGATATTTGAAAGGCTCGTTCACCGGCGCCAACCAGAACCGGCGCGGGCTGTTCGAGGAAGCCACGGGTGGCACCGTCTTCCTGGATGAGATCAGCGAGATGAGCATCGGCATGCAGGTCAAGCTGCTGCGCGTGCTCCAGGAAAATGCGGTGCGGCCGCTGGGGTCGGCCGCCGAGACGCCGGTGGACGTGCGCGTCATTGCCGCCACCAACCGCGACCTGGAACGTACCACCGCGGAAGGCAATTTCCGCGAAGACCTCTACTATCGCTTGAGCGTCATTCCCATCTACGTTCCGCCGTTGCGCGAGCGGCCGGAAGACATTCCCATGCTGGCGAATCATTTTCTGAAGAAATACGCGCCGGCGGCGGGCAAGAGCATCCTGCGTGTTGTCCCGGATTCGTTGCGTGCCCTGGCGGGTTACGAATGGCCGGGCAACGTGCGGCAATTGGAGAACACCATCGAGCGCGCCGTCGCCCTCTGCACCGGGAACGAACTTGAGGTGGAACTGCCGGTGGAGCGCGGACGCGCCTGCGCCGTCGCCGCCGGAGCCGGTGGCGCCGCCGCCACTGTCCCCATTCCGCCGGATGGAATGGATATGGAAGGCTACGTCGCCGACCTGGAGCGGGCGCTGATCCAGTCGGCGCTGCGGCAGTGCAACGGGGTCCAGACTCGGGCCGCCGAGATGCTGAAGCTCTCCTATAGGTCTTTCCGGCATCTGCTGAAAAAGTATGACCTTTAAGAGTTTCAGTTTCAGTTTCAGTTTCGGTTTCAGCCTGAAGCGCGCGAGGAATTCTTATGTCGCACACATACAAGGACCTCATCGTTTGGCAACGTTCCATCGACCTTATTGAAAAGATATACCGTATGACGAAATGTTTTCCCCGCGATGAGGCGTATGGATTGACAGCCCAACTCCGACGCGCAGCAGTGTCCATCGCCAGCAACATCGCAGAAGGGCAGGGGCGCATGACCACCGGCGAATTTCGACATTTCGTTGGCCAAGCGCGAGGATCGGCTCTGGAAGTGGAAACACAGCTGATAATTGCGGAGCGCTTGGGCTACGTTGATAAGGCGGCGGTCGCACCGGCGTTTCAGGATTGCGACGAAATCAAGCGCAGGCTCCACGGGCTGGCGGAGTCACTCACCGAAATGTCGGCCAAGAACTAGCGTCCTGCAGCCAGAGTTTCAGTTTCAGTTTCTGTTTCAGCCAGAATCACGGGAGCTATTTTTATGTCGCACACATACAGTGACCTGATCGTTTGGCAACGTTCCTGCAATCACGACTGAAACTGAAACTGAAACTGAAACTACTTCTTTCCCTCTTTCAATTGCTGCTTCCAGCCGAGGATGCGCGCCTTGTTGCCCTCCGCTTCCGCCTCCGGAACCATGCCCTTTTTCTGGTAGAGGATGGAAAGTGAAGTGTGCGCGAGCACGTCGTTGGGATCGAGTTGCGCGATGCGGTTCGCGATTTCGATGGCATCATCCAGCCGGTTCATGTCCTGGTAGGCGCGCGAGAGGCCGTGCATCGCTTCGGTGAAGGTGGGATCGGCTGCGAGAGATTGCTGGTAGGCTGCCACCGCTTCCTCGTGCCGCCCTTCGGCGTAGAGGTCGAGCGCGTTGTAGTAGTGGTCTTCGGCTATCTCGCGACTGCCATCACTCATGCATCAAGTCTTTCAGTCTATCGGTCTATCAGTCAATCGGTTCGGATCGACAGTCCGACAGACCGACACACTGATAGACCGATGGACCGGCAGACCGATAGACTGACAGACGATGTGGTACCTCCTCCGATTCCTGTGGAACGCCACCCGCGGCCATCACCTGGCCCCGTGGCGCAGTCCGTATCTGCGGTGGCGGATCGAGACCTACACCGGCGTCAAGATGACGGACATCGGATTCCTGGAATTTTTCGAATTCATGTGGAAGGAGCGGGCGGAGCTGTTTCGCTTCCTGCAGTGGACGGCGGAGATGGACCGCTACGCGCGCCCAAAGCCAAAAAATCCCTAGCCACAGAGGCCACAGAGGAAGCGGAAAACAAAGCCTCTACTTAATGGCTCTGTGTCCTCTGTGGCTGAAATCAGGGCGCGACAGTTCCCACCTGCGCGGTCTCGAACAACACCCCGCAATCGGACCCTTTGCCCGCTCCCACGATATGCGACGCGGAACCGCGATGGCACGCGATCTCCAGGAAGCCACCGGAATTCAGCACCACGAACACCTCACCCGGCGTGCCTTCCGAGTACGATTGCGTCATCTTGGTAATTTCATGTTTTGCGATCAGCACCTTGAACGGCGGCGGCTCGGGGGCAAACAGTTGCGGCAAATCGTGGGGCGTGATGTTGGTGACCAGGTTGCCGAACTTGTCCACCTTCAGGATCACGCCCTTGAGCAGCTTGTCGTTCACCGGCTTGGGTCTGGGCGCCGCGAAGCGGATGTAGTCGGTGATTTCATCGCCAAACTTCGCCACCTCGACGCCTTTGCTCAGCCATCCCGCCACCGCGGCGAACACGTCCCGGCCGTGGAACGTGCTGCTCACCGGCTGCAAGAAATAATGGGAGGCGGAGATGTGCCGCACCGAAATCCGTTCCTCGCGGTCGTACACGAACGACAGCACTCCATTGTCGGGGGCGATGAACATTTGCTTGCCGGTGGTCACCAGCAGCGGACGCCGGGTCGAGCCCACGCCCGGGTCCACCACCACCAGGTGCACCGTGTCGACAGGGAAGTACTGGTACGCCTGCACGATGGTCAATGCCCCGTCCAGGATGTCGAATGACTGCACCGCGTTGCAGATGTCCACGATCTGGGCCGCCGGATTGATGTTCAGGATGACACCTTTCATGGTGCCGACGTAATGGTCGTTCAGTCCGAAATCGGTGGTAAAGGTGATCACACGCTGGGCCACGGGAGCCTCGTTTCGCTGGATGGTCTCAAAGGCAGGGCGACGTTAGCGCGGCCAATGGAAGGAAGTCAAGAAAAGCAGTCGATGGTCGATGGCAGTGCGGATTTGCTTTGATGACCGGCCAAGAAACACTGAGTGAGGCGATGCGATGCACGGCCATCGACCGCCGACCATCGACTACTCAATCCGTATGTTTCCCGACCCGGTGTGCAGGTCGAGATGAAATCCGCCGCCGTTCACGGTTCCGCGCAGGTCACGTTTCCCGATCGTGCCTTGAACCGTGACTTGGCGGTCGGTGTGGATGGATCCTGAGCTGGTGTGCGCGCTCAAATAGAAGGCCGCTTGTGCGGGCAGGCGCACGATGATGCTGCCCGACCCGGTGCTCATGCTCCAGTCGCCGGTAGGCTGGCCCTGGAGCTCGATGCTGCCGCTGCCGGTGTGGGCGCGCACGGCGCCGCGCACGTCGTCCACGCGGATGCTGCCTGATCCTGTCTGGAAATCGATCTCCGCGCCCGACGAACCCGCCGTGGAGCTATCGATATAGCTGATGCCGGAATGAATCCGCGAGCCTGAAGCCAGCGGCACTTCCTTACCCTGGTCCTGGGCGCGACTTTCGACGGGCTTATCACTTCCCACGCCCTCGCCCCGAATCGAGCCGCTGCCCGTGTGGGCGCGCACCGAACCGCGCAGTTTGCTCACCGTGATGCCGCCCGACCCGGTATGCGCGCGCACCGGGCCCGCAATGTCCGATAGGCGGAGGCTGCCGGATCCGCTGTTGACCTCCGCCGGCCCAGCGACGCCGGAAATTTCCTGGCTTCCAGAACCGGTTTTCGAAAGCAGCTTTGTCTCCGCCGGCACTACCAACTCGTAGCTGATCGAAATATTTTCGTGCCGCAGGGTCTCGCCCAGGTGTCCGATGCGCACCGTGTTGCCGCTCTGCTCGATCGGCGGATTGGCCACGATCGCCTTCATGGCCGCCTCGGGATCGCCACCGCCGCAAATGCCGAAGCAGAAGCCGGCACGAATCGTGCCATGAACGCGAATCGTTCCCGCGGCGCCGCTGCGCACCGTGATGCTGCCCGAACCGGTTACGACTTCCAGGTCCACCGCTCCGCTGACGTTCAAGGTGCGATCGAACGTAGCCTCTTCCGCCAGCAACGGCAGGGCGCACAACGCTACCGCCAGGACCAGACCGATACGCGCCAGTTTTTTCATGGTGACCTCGTTCAAGGCTTCAGGCTGCAGGCTCCAGGCTTCAGGCTACCACTTGCGTGCCTGTGTGCTTGCGCCTGAAGCCTGCAGCCTTGAGCCTGAAGCCTGATTGTTGGGGATCTCCCAACTGGAGGGGTCTTGGGGGATCCCCGTAGTGCCGCACCCAAGTTATTGCAGCACGATCTGGTCGCCTTCCTTGAGACCTTCCAGCACTTCCGCTTTGGCGCCGTTGGAGATCCCAAGTTTCACTGCGACCTTTTTCTTGCCGTCCTTGGCGCTCGGGTCAGGGACTTCCACCGACGCCTTCTTGTCCTTGTCGTACAGCACCGCGCCTTCCGGAACGCGCAGCACGTTCTTGTGTTCGTCCAGGATGATTTCCGCGTTCGCGGTCATGGCCGCTTTCAACTCGCCGCCAGGATTGGTAATCGACACCCGCACCTCGAAAGTGGTGACGTTGTCCTTTTCCACGCCCATCGGCGAAATCTTGGTGACCTTGCCGGTGAAGCTCTTGTCCTTGAACGACTCCACCTTGATGCGCGCCGGCTGCCCGAGATACACCTTGCCGATATCACTCTCGTCCACCTTGCCCTTGACGTACACCTCGCTGGTGTCGCCTTCGGTCATGACCAGGGTTGACGCCGAGCCCATCACCAAAATTGAGCTGACCGCGTTTCCGATTTCCACGTCCCGCGACAGGATGATCCCGTCAATCGGCGCCACGATGGTGTAATAGGTGTATTGCTCCTGCAACTGGGCCAGGGTCGCGCTGGCCTGCGCCACTTGCGCCTGCGCCTGTTTTTCTCTCGCCTTCAGGACGCCGAGCTGCGCCTGCGCCACCTGTTGCTTGTTGATGGCCAGCTCGTAGGCCTTCTGCGCGTCGTCCAATTGCGACTCCGAAACCACCCCGTCCTTGGCCATGCTGATGGCGCGATCGTAGGCACGCTTGAGCATCGGGATATCGGGGCTGATGGCGTCCACCTTGGCGCGCTCGTAGTCGGCGGTGGCGGCGCGCTCGCTGGCTTCGGCGGCCTCGAACTGCGCCTTCGCCTGCCGCACCTGCGCTTCGATCTCAATCTTGTCGAGCTCGACCAGCACCGTCCCGGCCTTCACCGACTGCCCGGCGTCAATGTTCCATTTCTTGACGATGCCGCTGGCCTTGGACTTGATTTCCACCTTGGTGATCGGCTCGATCTTCCCGGTTGCGACCACGCTCTTGGCCAGATCGCCGCGGTCCACCTTGGCCAACTTCGACGCGTCAATCTTGGTTCCGCCCCGGGTGGCAGCCACAACGGCGGTTACGATGACCAGCACGCCGACAATCGATCCGCCGATATACAGCCAGCGCCTCTTCTTTTTCTTACCATTGCCGTTTGCCATTACGCCCTCCTCGCCTTACCCGCCGGCCTTGCCGGCTGCCACGGTGCTGGCGTCGCGCAGGGAAATACGGCCCCTATGATCATCATTACGCACCGGGTGCTGATTTGGTTCCCGGATATCGGCGCAATTCATGCCTGGGACCAATTTGGTACGAGCCGCGACCGGCTGCAAGGATTTAGACACCGCCGGTGGGAAAAGGAAAGCAAAGAAACAGGCTTTAGGCTTGATGCCAGTCATCAGTCTCCAGTCGCCAGTCTCCAGGCGGAAAACCCCGGCGACCGGCGACTGGCGACTGGAGACTCATGCCTGCAGGCCGAAGCCTGCTAGAATTTCGGCCAATGGCCGGATACGTGCTCCTGCGGGTATTTGCGGTCTTGCTGCTGGTGGCGGCCAATGCCTTCTTTGTGGCGGCGGAATTTGCCCTGGTCAGCGTGCGCGACACCCGCATCCAGCAACTGATCGAGGCCGGCCGCGTCGGCGCCCGCACCGTCCGCAAGCTGCACGAGCGCATGGACGAGCTGCTCAGCGCCGTTCAGCTCGGTGTCACCCTGGCCAGCCTCGGACTGGGCTGGGTTGGCGAGCCCACCCTGGCCGCTTTACTCCAAATGGCGATGGGCGGCGGCGATCACCCCACGGTCCTGGCCCATACCTTCGCTGTCGCGGTGGCGTTCATCCTCATTACCTACTTCCACGTTGTTCTCGGTGAAGTGGTGCCGAAATCCGTGGCCTTGCAGCGCGCCGATCGCGTCGCCCTCGCTGTCGCCGCTCCCATGGATTTCTTCATGACCGTGGCGCGACCGTTTCTGCGCGTGATCAGCGCTTCGGCACGTTTTGTGCTGCGCCGCTTCGGGGCCCATGAGGTGCGTTCTTCGGTGATCCATTCGCCAGAGGAGCTGAAGCTGGTTGTGACCGCCTCCCGCCGCTTCGGCATCGTTCCCCAGCTCGAACAAGAGATGATGCTGCACGCGCTCGAACTGGGCGAAATCACCGTGCGCCAGGTGATGGTCCCGCGTCCCGGGATTTTCTCCCTGCCTGCCGACATGCCGTTGGAACAGGCGCTGGCGCGCGTCGTCGAGGAACAGCATTCGCGCGTTCCCGTGTACGACCCGCAGCGCGGCTCCGAACACATTATCGGCCTGCTTTACAGCAAGGACCTCACGCGGTGGATGCGCCTGCGCTACACCATGCCGGCGTCCGATCCCGCGGCCGCGCGCCTCGCGAATATGGTGGTGCGCGACGTCATGCACGACGTGCTGGTCGTGCCTGAAACCAAGCCGCTCACCGACCTGCTGGCCGAATTGCGCCACCGCAAGCGCCACCTGGCGGTGGTGGTGGACGAGTTCGGCTCCACCTCGGGCGTGGTGACCGTCGAAGACGTGCTCGAGCAACTGGTGGGCGAGATCGAAGACGAGTTCGACATCGCGCCGCAGCCGCTTCCCGCCGGCGCCACCAGCATGGCGCTGGAGGGCGCGGTCAATATTCGCGACCTCGAAACCCAGTACCGCGTCCTGCTGCCCTCGGACCAGGGATTCGAAACCCTCGCCGGCTTCATGCTGGCTCAGTTCCAGCGCATCCCGAAGCCGGGCGACTCGTTCGAGTACGTCGGCCGCCGCTTCACCGTGCTGGAAATGGAGAACCGCCGCATCGCCCGTGTGCTGATCGAGGCGGTGGAGCCGCAATCGGCAGAACGGGCAGGGGACTAGGAATTGGTAATTTGGTAATTTCGTAATTTGGTAATTTGAAGACAAGGGCAACACGGACTAAGGACGCCGACTGCTGCGCGCTGCGGCTTTCCAATTACCAAATTGCCAACTTACGAAATTACCAAATGAGAGACTACCGACTACCGACCACCGATAACCGACAACGATGTTCAGGTTCTTAGCAACCCGCGTTCTCTACACGCTGCCCGTCGTCTGGCTGGTTGTCTCCATCGTGTTTCTGCTCATCCACCTTGTCCCTGGCGATCCCATCCAGCAAATGCTGGGCGAAAGCGCCGCCGCCGCCGACATCCAGGCGGCGCGCCACGCCTACGGTCTCGACCTGCCGATGAGCCGGCAATACCTGAATTATTGGAAGGGAGTGCTGCACGGCGATCTTGGGCAGTCGCTGCGCTTCAACCAGAACGTCGGAAGCCTCATCGCCGAGCGCTACCCGTTCACGCTCAAGCTGACCCTGGCATCGCTTCTGGTCGCCCTGGCGACCTCGATTCCAGCGGGCGTGCGCTCCGCGCGGCGTCGTAACCGCTGGGACGACCGCGCCATCAGCTTTGCCAGCCTGCTGGGGCTTTCGTTCCCGAACTTTGCCCTCGGGCCGGTACTGATCTTGTTTTTCGCCGTGTATCTTGGACTGCTGCCCGTATCCGGCAGCGGGACCTTCGCCCACCTGGTCTTGCCGGCGTTCACCATGGGCGGCGCGCTGGCGGCGATCCTTACTCGCATGGTGCGCACTTCGATGTTGGAAGAATTGGGACAGGACTACATCCGCACCGCGCGCGCCAAGGGCCTGCCGGAGCGCACCGTGGTCTACCGCCACGCGCTGCGCAATGCCATGATTCCGGTGTTGACGGTGATCGGCCTGCAATTCGGCGCGCTGCTGGCCGGAGCGATCGTCACTGAGACCATCTTCTCCTGGCCCGGCATCGGCCGCCTCACCATCCAGGCAATCAACACCCGCGACTACTACCTGGTGCAGGGCTGCATTCTGGCGATTGGGTTGACGTACGTTGCGGTGAATTTTCTGACGGATTTGCTGTACTCGGCGTTCAATCCGCGCATACGGCAGTAAGGTAGGACTTAGCGTGATAAGGGCCGAAGGCATTCATGAGCAAATTAGAGATGTTATCGACAGCTATCATCAAGTATGACAAGATGTATCGAAACACGGCCTTTGGAAGCGCCGTGTTATTCCTTTGTCTACTAAGAGTGCAGAGTTGCGACGCCACTTAATTCTTCTTTCCTGTATTTTGCTACTCATTGTCCACCTTGGCTGTGGTCGGTCTGCTACCAACGGCACCTTTATCCCTGCAGCACAAGCGCAAGGCACGGTCGATTACAAAGCTCTGATCGAAGCTGGAGGGATCGTTATGCTTCCGGCTGGAACTCTGAACCTGGATTGCACCTCGCACATTGTGATCAAGCGGGATGTTGTTGTCCAGGGGCAGGGGTTTGGCACAACCGTTATTCGGGACGCGTGTCCTGACGGCGACACGATTGTAATTCAGTCGGCCGACGCAACAGTGACGTTGGAGAACTTGCGGATAACTCGCGCTGCTCCTGCTACAGCCGGTTCGGGTCTCCACTGGATTGGTAACAGCACATCTTGGTACAACGCGCCAGATGCGGGGCGTCTTTTTCTGAGGAAACTTTGGGTCGACATGTCTTACAACTGCATTGTCGCGGAGGGCCGGAGTGCGATCCTGTTCATCGAGCAGAGCATCGTGGAACATTGCGTGAACGATGGTGGCCAGTTCAGCACGTGGGCATCGACTCTGCATGACAACTGGTTCCAGTTCAATGGCGGGAATGGGGTTTCCTTCCTCGATGGTTTTCCGCAGTCGTCAACGGGGAACGAGTTTTATTTCAACGGAGGACATGGGGTCTATTACAAGAATCCGTCTGGCGGCAACGCGTGGCATGTTGGAGACTATATTGACTCGAATCGCGCGTCGGGACTCTATGCTGAGGGGCTGACGACGTTCGTATTTAACGATGGGTGGATTGGGTCGAATGGAATTGCCAAAGGCACATGGGATGACGGCATCAACAACAGCTTGCCAGGAATAGAAGTTTACGGCGTGTCTTACGCGACGACATTCAACGGCAACATGATTACCAACAATCACGGACCAGGCGTTGTGATGAAGAACATGAACCAGGTGCGTGCAGCGGGCAATAACAGCGCCTACAATCTGGGCGGTTGCGACAGTATCAACGGGTCCTGCTTCAATCTGAACGCCCAATGATTTCCATTTGCTGCTAGGTGAGACATCTATGGCGTGTGAACCTCTCTAGGCCCCTGGCTACTCCTCTATCACTCTCTTCGGCGGCACTTCTTTGTATCCCCGCGGCATGGCAAACACCGCTTCCGGCACCCTGACCTGCTTCACTTCCAGCACATTCATCTCGCTGCGGCTGCTGTGGTCGCCGTTGGCATCGGCGGTGCGCGTCACGGTCACGCGCTTCAGGGGAAAGCCCTCGACCTTCGCCATCTCGGCGCGGATCATCTTGTCCACCTGCTCGTCACCCGTGCTTGGCGGATCCTGTTTCAGCCAGACTTTCAGCGCCGGGTCGGCGAGCTTGTCGGTGGTCCAGATGTCTTCCTCCATCACCGTGGAAACCTTTTTCGCGCCGGTAATGTGCATGCTGACCGTGTAGCTGGTGCGATAGCGATAATGCCGCGTCGGCAGCCCCGCCAGCAGCCCGCCATCTTCCTCCAGCAACTTTTCGATCTTGGGCGATTCGAAGTTCACCTTCATCATGCCGCGCATGCCCTGTACCATGCCGCCCATGCTCGCCATCATCGCCTGCACGTCGTACTTGGTGTAGGTTTTGGTCGCCGGGCTGATCAGGTAGAGCGTCTTGCCTTCGTCGGGCGAAAGCATGTAGTCGCCGATCGCATAATCGTCGGCCTGGCTCTCCACGAATACCACCTTGGCTCGCGCGCCGCTGACGTAGGCGTGCACGGTGACGTCGCCGCCGCCATCGCTGCGCGTCTGCGCCACGAATTCCACCCCGGCGAGGCAATACGCCGCCGCGATAGCCACGAAACCGCAAATGATCAGCGATTTACGCATTTACACCTGTTTCGTCGTGCCGTCCCTACGGTGTCTGCGTCATAGCTGTGCCGCGCCGCTGGCGCTCACGCTTTTTGATGCACTTTACCCAGCGCTGCCGCGCTGGGCTAACGAATTTCGCCGCTCCGCGGCTGGTTTTGGTTTGCCCTTGGACCAATGCAACGCGCGAAATCGAGCTATGACACAGACACCTACGGGACTCCAATCGTTGTAGTCGGTAACCGGTAGCCCGTAGTCCGGAACCGGACTATCGACTACGCACTACCGACTACCTACGATAAACTGAAACTGAAACTGAAACTGAAACTGAAACTCGGGTAATGCAACCCTAACTCATGGCCACAGTTGCGACCACTCCCTCCGGCATTCCGGCCACGGTGCCCGCGGCGCAACGCTTGCGGCGCGCCATCCTGCTGAACCCGCTGGCCGCCGCTGGGATTGTCCTGGTTGTTGTCTTCACCGTGCTGGCCATCTTCGCGCCTTGGATTGCGCCCCACGATCCCGCCGCAATCAATCTCCCGGACCGCCTCTCCGGACCTTCGGCGGCGCACTGGCTGGGTACCGACGAGCTTGGCCGCGACATGCTCTCCCGCATCATCTATGGCGCGCGCATCTCCATGCTGGTCGGCTCCAGCGTAGTTACGGTTGCGCTGATTCTCGGCCTGATCGTTGGCTGCATTGCCGGATACTATGGCGGACGCGTGGACCGCATCGTCAACATCGTGATCATGAACGCCTTCCTCTCGTTTCCCGGCATATTGCTGGCCATCGCCTTCGTCGCCTTTCTCGGCCCCGGGATATTCAACCTGATCCTGGCGCTCTCGATCGGCGGATGGGTGGGCTACGCCCGCTTGGTCCGCGCCCAGGTACTGGCGACGCGCGAGCGCGAATTCATCGAAGCCGCGCGTGCCCTCGGCGCCAGCGACTGGCGCGTCATCACGCGCCACGTCCTTCCCAACATGATTCAGCCGGTCATCGTGCAGGCCGCCATCGGCATGGCCGGAGCGATTCTCGCCGAAGCCACCATGAGCTTCCTTGGTCTTGGGGTTCCGCCTCCGGCCGCAAGTTGGGGATCGATGCTCAACGACGGCCGCGCGCACCTGTTCGACGCGCCTCACCTGGTGCTGTTTCCCGCCATTGCGGTCATGCTCGCGGTGCTTTCCTTCAACTTCATTGGCGACGCCCTGCGCGACTATCTGGATCCCCGCGCCCGCATCGAAGCCGGATTATAGGATTCAGCCACAGAGGACACGGAGGAAGAAAACCCCCGTTCCTCTGTGGCCTCTGTGGCTAAGACTGACCTACGCGAGGAATTTCAGGAATGAGTTGGGACTTGCGTCGAATCCCGGGAAAACCGCGCCCAGGTTACGGTTCCCGAGGTGCCGGTACAACACCTCGCTCAGGACAGTGCGGAAATCCGTGGTCAGCGCCAGGTCGCGGCCTTCATACAAATGTTCCTGCGCCAGCCCCGGCCAGCGTCCGTACACCCGCCGCCCGCGCACCGGCCCGCCCATGATGAACATCACGTTGGCGTGGCCGTGGTCGGTGCCGCGATTTCCGTTCTCGCGCGCGGTGCGTCCGAATTCCGACATCGTTACCACCACCGTGTCTTCCGCCAGGTTTCCCATGTCGGTCCAGAATGCCGACATGGCCCGCGCCAAATCGCCAACCCGATTCGCGATCTGCCCCTGCACCGAACCTTCGTTCACATGGTGGTCCCAACCGCCGACATCGGAGAACGCGATCTCCACGCCCAGGTCCGCCTTCATCAATTGCGCCACCTGGCGCAGCGCGTTGCCCAGCGGCCCGCGCGGATAATTCGCGCCCGGCGCCGGCGTGTACTTCGCCGGGTCCGCCGATTTCAGCATCTTCACCGCGTCAAACGTCTCCTGACCGGTGCCGTGCAACACCGCGTCCACCGACTGGTCGTACATCGCCTCAAAGGTATTCGACAGCGGCTGCGCCCGCGGGTTCCGCCCGCCTACGCCAAATTCATTGACGTTGCTGATCGCCACCGCCGGCGCGCTTCCCGCCAGCATGCGCGGCAGAGCGCTGCCGAGCGCGATCGCGCGGAACGGAGTTGCGTCTTTCTCCGCGGGGGTGCGCAGCGCGCGGTTCAGCCAGCCATCCTCGGTAGCCTTCAGCCCGGGCGTGCCCGACTCCATGTAATCCTGCGCGTCGAAGTGCGAGCGCGTCGGATCGGGCGACCCGGCGGCGTGCACGATCGCCAGGTGCCCCTGGTCCCACAGCGGCTTGAACGACGACATCGCCGGATGCAGCCCGAAAAATCCGTCGAGATCAATCACTTGCTGCCGCGGGATGGCAATCGTCGGCCGCATCGCGTAATACGACGCCTCGCCATGCGGCACCACGATGTTCAGCCCGTCCGCCGCGCCCCGCTGGAAGATGACGACGAATCGCTTCTTGCCCGTCGCCGTCTTCTCCGACGCGAACGCCACCCGTTGCAGGAACGCCGGCACCACCGTCGTCCCCACCACGGCCATCGCTCCGCCCTTGAGAAAGACTCTCCGAGTAATTGACATTGCGGACTCCACTTAGCTCTCAGCTGTCAGCTTTCAGCAAAACCGGTTTCTAGCTGATAGCTGATGGCTGAGAGCTGACAGCTATCTTTTCTGGAACTCCGGCGACCCCAAGATCAATCCTGCCAGCACTCCCACGTTCACCGGCCGTGACGGATCGTCCAGCACGCGCCCGGTGACTTGCGGATCCACGGCATGCTTCAGGATGGTCTCGTGTGTCTGCTTCGACAGGTCGCCGGCCAGCAGCGTGTTTTCCAGTCTGGCCAGCGCCGCATTGGTATCGCCTGGGGCCTCCGTCGACCCCAGCACGCGCTCGGGCGCAAACGTCACTCCCGGCATCCGCCCCGAGGTGAAGCGCAGCGCGAAGTTCATGCGGTTCAACAGCGCCGCCGAATTCACCCAGGTTTCCGCTTTCATCGAGTACCCGGTTGGCGGTTGCGCCCCGTACAGCGGCATGCCCATCTGGTTCAGCGTCTGCACCAGCGGCAGCGCGTTGCTCACATCCGCGCCGCTTGCCCGCACCGCCGATACCACGAACTCCAGCGGCGTCTTCACCTTCGCGCGATACGCCTGCGGCGCCCAGAATTCCGGCGAGTCGAACATGGTGCGCAACACCTGCCGGATATCGCCATCGCTTTTCAGGAACGTGCCCGCCATGCGGTTCACCAGCGCTTCCGGCGGATTGTTGGAGACGAACCGCATCGCCAGCTTCTTCGAGATGAAGTGCGCCGTCGAAGGATGATGCGCCAGGATTGTCAGCATCTCCTTGCCTTCACCCTCGCCATGTTCCTTGATCGTATGTCCGAGCACGAACTTGGCGCCGGGCTCGTGCATGCGCGGGTTGAAATCGAAATCTCCGCCGCGCCGCGGTTCCCTGATCGTCCACCCGGTGAACACGCGCGCCATTTCGGTGACGTCCTTCTGCGTGTATCCGCCGTCCACTCCGAGGGTGTGCAATTCCATCAATTCGCGCGCGTAGTTCTCGTTCAACCCGCGCGGCTGCTTTTTGGCGTTAGCCTGCTGCGGCGGTTGCGGACGCTGCTGCGGCCTGGGGTACGGCAGCCCGAAAGGCCCGCCAAACGGGCGAATCCGGCCCATGCGGGCGGCGTTCCTCGCCCGCGGCGGCCCGCCCAGCCCCACCGGCGACCGCGGCCCCACGCTCTGCCAGTTGTCCAGGTAGAACATCATGGCCGGACTTTTCGCGGTGGCCATCAGCAGGTCCTGGAACTTGCCGAGCGCGTGCGGACGGATCACATCGCGCTCGTACTCGCCGACCAGGTAGCGGTCCGCTCCCTTGCCGATGAATACGTTGAAGTGGTTAAACCAGAAATCGGTCATCACCTCGTCGAGCTGACGCTCGCTGTAGGCCGCCCGCAGGACCTTGCCCTGCATCAACTCGGTGGCGACCACCTGCGGCGGATTGTTCATCGCCATCAACTGCTCGCGCTGCTGCGGCGACAGCGAGTTCATCAACTGCTCGCGCTCTTCCGGCGGAAGCGCCCGTGCCAGCATCTGACGTTGTTGCGGATCCATCGCCAGGATCGCCTGCATGCGCTTGTCCGGCGTCGGCAGCGCGAGGATTTTGTCGAGCTGCTCGCGCGCGTACATGCGGGCCTCGCGACGTTCCGCTTTCTGCTCTTCCGTGAGCATCATTCCCTGATCCTCGCCCGCTTGATCGGCCGGTGCGGCCTTGGCGGCTTTCTTCTCCTGCCTGTCCTGGTACTTCTCCACCTGCGATTCGTAGATCGCGCGCTCCGTCTTGTCCGATGGCATGGACCTGCGCCCGTCCGCCACCTGCTTGATCAACTGCGGAGGAGGGAAGTTCTCCACCAGTTGACGGGCATCCATATGCAGAGTGCGCAGCGGCTCCAGGCGCGCTTCCAGCGCCGAGTCGTCAATCTTTTCGGGATGCAGTTGCTGCTCGATCCACTGGTCCACGCCCATGGCGGCTACGCGGTCCACGTCGCCCGGCCGCGGCCCAAAGGTCAGCCGGTTGAGCGCGTGCAGCGCCCGCTGCCGCTCGTCCAGCTGGGCCGTTGCTTTCTTGTCTTTTTTCTTATTGCCGGCCCAGAGCGAGGCCGAAACCGCACAGGCGAGAATTACCAGCAGGACCGTCAGTTGCTTGCGTCGCATGGTGGGTCTCCGACCGGGTGCCATCCCCATGGCGATTATGAACCCATTGAAGGCAGGGAAGTTGCTGGATTCAACCGCGTATGGAGAGCACTAGGTTATGCTGAAAGGTCCGCCCGAACAGTCGCTTCCAAGATAACGAGAACGAAAAAACAGGCGTCCGTCGTTACGAAAAGATGGCCAATGGCAGTATCTGCATGACTGGCCCCTTGATTTCGACTTCCATTGTAGGCATCGCAAACCCGTGCTGTTGAGTCAGCGTACCAAATGCTTCAGTGATACCGTTCAGTACATTTGGTGGCACGCGACTCATGGCGGTCTTTCGCAGGAGGCTTATCGAATCCTGATCCGTGTCCACTGACCGGATCACTTTTCCGACGACTCGGAACGTGCCGTCCACGAGGTCTGACATCGACGGGTCGTTTAGGTACTGTTTTTCAACAGTAAGAACAGCCCTGCCGCGAGAACCAGTGAGAGTCGCAACGAGGTCCTGTGTGCCGCCGGATTTTAAAGATTTCGATAGCGAGTCGAGTTGTCCCTGTAGGTGTTTCAGGTTCGGCTGATTCTGCTGCAGTTGCTTTCCTCCCTGATGCTTTGATTTTGCCGGCTCATCCATGAAAACCCAGACCATGTCGATGATCTCTACGATGGAATCAAGGCCCTCGATGAGCGGATTGCGGCGCAGAGAAGCGGTGAATTCAACGAATTCGCCGGGCTTGCTGGAGGCGTGACTACCGTCGTTCTGGAGCATACCGCGATCGATCAGCAGATTTCGAAGTGTGAAAAACAGCGAAGCGGGCGTGTGGACTCGGTCTGCGGTGCTGGTGGACTCGACAGACCCTTCCGTTCCCCCTGCCATTTTGCCTGAGAGGTTGACCTTAAGGAGTGATGCGAGGGCCTGACTCAGGCCGAATCCACCGGTCACCTCGCCCGAAACTTCGCTTGTGTCGCGATGCGCCTCCGAGATGCGAGTTACCGTTGCAATCCCGCCCTGCAGCATAGCTACCAAATCAAACACGAGCCGCTGATTTAGATAAACGGGAATTATGAGATCGAGCTTCTGTGTCGCCATTTGTTTGCTACCCGCGGAACTGTTTTCTTAGATAAAGCCGCCACCATATTGGCGGTGAACATGCAACTGACGCATTTCTCAGAGAAGCCATCATCATACGGCACACGACGACGGTTCTTTCGGAAGATCAAGATTATTTTCAATGCGTGGGGAACGACCGCGAGTTGAATTTGGACGGCTCGGGCCTACGACTACGCCGAGTAGATCCGCCCATGCGTAATCTTGTGATTCAGCGCCGAGGCCAGCACGTCAATGTCGGTGGGCGCGATATTGCAGACCGTCCGCTCGGCGAGGAACCGATTCTCCTTGCGCCCGACCGCGTCGCGCCGCACCTGCACCATGAGCGCCTGCACCGCGTTGATGTCGAACTTCAGGGGCGCAATGCGCACGATCTCGCTCAGCGCCTCGCCCACGGTCATGCCGGATCGGTACGGGCGCTCGCTGGTCATCGCGTCAAAGGAGTCGGCCACCGCCGTAATGCGCGCCGGCATGGCGATCTCGTCGGCAGCCAGCCGGTCCGGATACCCGCTGCGGTCCGTCCGCTCGTGATGTGACCGCACCACCTCCGGCACTTTCGGCCACGGAAACTCCACGCCGCGCACGATCTGGTGCCCGACCACGGTGTGGTCCGCCATCTCGCGGAATTCGTCTTCGTTCAGCGCGCTCGGCTTGGCGAACAGCCGCTTGTCCACCGCGACCTTGCCGATATCGTGCAGGTACCCGGCCGCGCGTAAGCCCGCGACCTCGGTCTGCTCCAGTCCCATGGCATCGGCGATCCCCGCGGAATACCGCCCCACGCGCAGCGAATGCCCGCGCACGTTCACGTGCTTGATGTCGATCGCGTTGGCGAAGGTCTCCAGAGCGGTGTCGTAAAAATTGTGCACCGAACCCAGCAACTTGAGGTGCTCGGAGACCCTTTGCGCGAGCGACTCCGAGAGCGTGTGGTTGTGCACCGCCAGCGCCACGTAATGCACCATCATGCCGATCGCCTGCAGGTCGTCTTCTCCATACGGCTCGTCCTCGCCGCGGCGTCCCAGCGCGACCATGCCCACCAGCTTTCCGCCCACGCGGAGAGGAGCGATGCACTTGAACAGCTCCGGCGCCACGTTGCCGTTGGAGCTTAGGTACTGCTCCCAGGCGGCGCGCGAGATCAGCAACGGCGCGCGCACGTTGTTCAAGGCATGCACATGCTTGGGTAGCAGCGGGATGACGCCCTGCCCGGGAAAGGAAGTGTAGCCGCGCACGGCCACTGTCGCCAGCACCGCGGGCTTGTCGCGAAAAACAAATAACGCGCCTTCGCGCACGTCCGCCGCTTCCATGACGCAGGAAAGGATGGACTGCGCACGTTGCCCAAAGTCGGTGTCCGCCGTCATCTCCGAGCCCAGTTCGCTGAGGGCCTGGAAGGTCAGCAGGAGCCGCCGAAAATTGTCGTTCGTTACTCCCATCGTGGCGCGCGGGAGCAAGAATCGCCGAGCAGAGCAAGTTGAGAGTACCACGCCGGAACATCTCGCGAGGCCGCGCGCGTGTTAGCTAAGTAGGTTCAAACTCGTGTGCTGGCAATCAGTTACAGAAGTAACCGGAAAGTCGATGGCCGATAGTCGATGGTCGATGGCAACCGGTCGATGGCGCCGACGGTCGCCAATCGGCGGCGGATGATCGATAAAGCTCGAACCGCCCAGAGCCCTTTAGAAATCGTCAATCGACAATCAACAATGCTTTTGCCGTCGACCATCGACCATCGACTCCTAGAAATGCTCTCTCAGCCCGGCGAACTTCTCCACCACCAGCAGCCGCTGCCCCGGCGGCGCTTCCGCCACTTCCTCATGTTCCAGAATCCAGGTCTGGTCGTGCGGCACGAACACGGCATTCAAGCCCGCCGCCAGCGCCGGATTGATGTCCGATTTCGGACTGTTCCCGATCATCCACGTCGCATCGTGCGCCAAGCCGTATTTCGCGACCACCTCGCCATAGATCGCCGCGTTCTTCTCCGCCACGATCTCCACCGCCGCAAAAAATTCCTTCAGCCCCGACCGCTCCACCTTCCCCGACTGCTCCGTGAAGTCGCCCTTGGTCATCAGGATCAGGTGGTGCCGCGCCGCCAGGTACTCCAGCGTTTCCGGCACGCCCGCCAGGATCTCCACCGGATGCTCCGCGATGGCATGCGCGAAGCTGCGGATGCGTTCGTGCTGCTCCGGCGCGACCGGCTCCACCGCCAGTTGCTCGAAGGTCCGCATCAGCGCGTGCGCAAAGCTGTGCAGCCCGTACCCGTGCGAGATGATGCACTCGCGCTCCACCTCGTTCAGCGCCGCCCGGACCTGTTCCGGCGAGTATTCGCGATGGTTCAGATAGGAAATAAATCCGGCGATGGCCCGCTCGAAGTAGATGTTGTTCTCCCAAAGCGTGTCGTCGGCATCGATGAGCAGCGCCTGCGCGCCGTTGCCTTGGGGAAAACCGGACATGCCCTTAATCATAGCTGCGAGTTTTTCAGTATGTCAGCAGGTCAGTTTGTCAGTAATGAGATACTGATGAACTGCTAGAATCTGCGGCATGCCAAACGTTGGCGTCAGCTTCTTTCTGGCCCTGCTGGTCCTCCTCATGACTCCACTTACTGATGCTCAGACGAAACGTAAAACGTCGCCGCCAAGCACCGCCACAGCCCTCAAGGTCGTTCCCGATCTCGCCCAGCGCGTCGCCAAATTCAAGCCCGTCGAAATGCCCTTCAAAGCGGACGGTCTCAGCCCGCGCGAGCGCCAACTGGTGGACAAACTGGTAGAAGCCTGCGGCTACATCGAGGAGATTTACTGGCGCCAGAGCGATCCCGAGGCCCTGACCCTCCACCAGCAACTTGCCGGCAGCAAGGAGCAGCGCGACCAGGACCTGCGCCGCTATTTGTTCATCAACGCCAGCCGCTTTGACCTGCTGGAGGACAATCAGTCCTTCGTCTGCACGCAATCGGAAGCCTCGGCCAGCGGCGTCTGCCCGCCCATGAATCCCGGCCGCGGTTTTTATCCGCATGGCCTGACGCGCGAGCAGGTGGAGCAATTCATCAAGCAACATCCCGACAAGAAATCCGCCATCTACGACCCGCACACCGTCGTGCGCTGGAAAGGGAACCAGCTCGACGGCGTGCCTTACCACGTTGCCTACCGCTCCTTCCTGGAGCCGGCGGCCGGAGCCCTGAACGCCGCCGCCGCGCTCTCCGACGAGCCGCAGTTCGCCAATTTCCTTCGCCTTCGCGCCGACGCCCTTCTCTCCGACGACTACTACCGGAGCGACATCGCCTGGCTCGACCTGAAATCCCCCAAGTTCGACATCATCTACGCTCCCTATGAAACCTATGACGACGGCCTTCTCGGCATCAAGACCAGCTACGGCGCCGCGGTTCTGATCCGCAACGAAACCGAGAGCCGCAAGCTGGCGCTCTATGAAAAGTACGTTCCCGACATCCAGGAGGCGCTGCCGCTGCCGGCGGAAGATCGTCCCTCCAAGCGCGGCCAGCAGACCCCGATGGAGGTCATGGACACGCCCTTCCGCGCCGGCGACCTCAACCACGGCTACCAGGCAGTCGCCGACAACCTGCCCAACGACGCCCGCATTCATCAGGAGAAGGGCACCAAGAAAATTTTCTTCAAGAATTTCATGGACGCGCGCGTCAACGTGGTGATTCTGCCGATCGCGAGAAAACTCATGCGCGCCGACCAGGCGGCGCAAGCTTCCGGCGAAGGCTATCTCGCCGGCACGCTGCTGCACGAAATGTCGCACGGGCTGGGCCCGGCCTTCGCGCGCAAAAACGGCAAGCAGGTGGACATACGCGAGGCCATCGGGCCGGCCTTCAATGGCCTGGAGGAAGCCAAGGCCGACGTGGTCGGAATGTTCGGCCTCAAGTGGCTGGTGGACCACGGCGCCATCCCCAAGGAACGCCTGCCGGAGTTCTACTCTTCCTATCTCGCGGGCCTGTTCCGCACCATCCGCTTTGGCACCGCCGAGGCCCACGGCAAGGCCGAGATGATGGAGTTCAACTACCTCACCGAGCAAAAGGCAATCCAGCGCGACGCCGGCGGCAAGTACGTGATTGATTACGCGCGCACCGCGACTGCCATTGCCGCGCTCGCCCGGGAGTTGCTGGAAATCGAGGCCACCGGCGACCGCACCCGCGCTGAAAACTGGTTTGCCAAATACAGCGCGCTGCCGGCGGAGTTGAAGGCCGCGCTCAGCACGGTTGCCGATGTCCCGGTGGACATCACGCCCAACTTTTCCTTTCCGCAACGGGTGGAATGATGGCTTGGGACTTAAAAGAGCGGCGCTTCTTCGATCGCATCGTCATTCCCGCGACCGCCAACCTGTTTCTCGAGGATGAGCAGGGCAACCGCTTCGGGCGGATTCGCATGCTGGGCCGGGGCGGCTTTTTGCTGGAAACCAACCGCCGATTTCCCGCCGCCGAAACTCTGGCTTTCACCATCGTCGGCGAAGACGACGCTGTCCACCGCCAGGTCCAAGCCGTGCAGCGCTATACCAATCCCAACGGCGATGTCGGCTTTGAGTTCCAGGAGCTGGAGCCCGACGCCGCAGTGGAAATCGGCGTCTTGATCGACAAGTATCTCAACGCTGTCCGCGCCGCCAAGTAGATTGCGGAACTGCGGAATTGCAGAATTGCGGAATTGAAAGAGAATGCCGTAATTTGTTCAATTACCCGATTCCGCAGTTCGGCAATTCTGCAATTCAGTTAGACGAACTCCACCTTCGGATCGTTCGGGATCACTCCCGCCTTGTGGCCCAGGTCGAGCAGCAACGCCACCGCGGCGCGGCCGTCCTCGCCGTAATCCAGCGTGCGCTCGTTGACGTACATGCCGACGAACTTGTCCGCCGACTGCGGATCCAGGTCGCGCGCGAACTGCATGGCATAATTCAGCGCCTGCTCGCGGTGGTCGAGCGCGTACTGGATGCTGCGTTTCAGCGCGCCGGAGATGCCGGCAATCGTTTCCCGGCCCAGCTCGCGACGGATCGCGTTTCCGCCCAGCGGCAGCGGCAGGCCTTCCTTGTCGCGCCACCACTTGCCGAGATCGAGGATGCGGTGCAGCCCCGACTTGGCATACGTAAGCTGGCCTTCGTGGATGATGAGGCCGGCGTCGTGCTTGCCCTGGAGCACCTGCGGGATGATCTGGTCGAACGGAACCACCACGGTCTCGATCTGGGGCGCAAACAGCTTCAATGCCAGGTAGGCGGTGGTCAATTTTCCCGGCACGGCGATGCGCCGCGTCTTGACTTCGGCGATCGAGAGCGCCTTGGCGGCGACGATCATCGGGCCGTACCCGTCGCCCACGCTGCCGCCGCACGACATCAGCGCGTACTGCTCCTGGATGTACGGGTAGGCGTGGAAGGAGATGGCGGTCACGTCGTACACGGCTTCCATCGCCTTGCGGTTCAGCGTTTCGATGTCGCAAAGGGTGTGCGTGAACTTCAGGCCGGGCACGCGCACCTTGTTCGTCGCCAGGCCGTAAAACATGAACGCATCGTCGGAATCGGGACTGTGCGCGATGCTGATGGTGCGCGTTTTCGTGGAGGCTGATGTGGGCATGGCTGATCTGAATGAAGAGGTTGGCTGACCTCGTTAGTCGTCGGGCAGTGCCAATCGTTTAGCGCTTCTTAACTCGGTACTCGGTACTCAGTACTCGCAAATCGCAACTCACAACTTGATCTTGGTTCCAATTCCCGCCGCGGCCGTGATCTTGATGACTTCGGCAAAGACAAACGGATACAGCCCGAAGCTCATCGCCTGGGTGGCGCCGTGCGTCAACACCATCAGCCACGCCAGACCGCCGGCGAAAATGACAACTTCCGCCGCCAGCGCCGCCACCAGGAATCGTCCGAACTTGCCCGCGCCGCGCTCCGCGATCCACCCGGCGATGAACGCCGCCAGGGGATACGCCAGCAGGTAGCCGCCGGTGGGGCCCAGCAATTGCGCGATTCCGCCCGGACCCGCCGGGCTGAACACCGGCAATCCCGCCGCGCCCTGCGCCAGGTAAAGGGCGAGCGCCGCGAATCCGCGCTTGCTGCCCAGCAGCAGGCCGACTACCAGGACGCCGAAGTTGGCCAGCGTCAAGGGCACGGGCGTAAACGGCAGCGGCAACGACAGCCGCGCGCACAGCGCCACAAACAGGCTCGCGCCGACCACTATCGCCACCTGCCGGGCCGCGGTCATGGCCGCGACCTGGTCCCGGACAATCGCTGTATCTCTCGCCATCATTCCGCTCCGCAATCCGTACTGACAACTCGCAAATCAACCCCCGCGCGCCGCTTGCCGCGGCCGGTGTTCCTCCGCCTCATGCTTGGCGGCCAGGTGCCGGCGGACACGCACATAACACGCCGCGGCCGCCCACAGCAGCGCCACCGTGGAAAGCACCAGGACCACGTACAGAATCTTGATCAACACCGTGCTTAGGATACAGGTCGGCTGGTCGTTCGGTCTATCGGTGTTTCGGTCAATCGGTTTCTCAGTATCTCAGTACTTCAGTATTTCAGTTGGTTAATCTTCCAAGGTGTCGTGCAACACTGACAAACTGACAAACTGAAAAACTGACGAACCGACAACCGAAGACCACAAACCGAAAACCTACTTCGCCATGCTCTTCTCAACCTCCTCGGCCGTCTTCGGCAGCTTGCAGCTCAGGCAGTCGAGCTTTCCATTCGCGTCCACCAGGAACGTGTCTTCGATGCGCGCGCCGAGGCTCTCTTCCGGAATATAAATTCCCGGCTCGATGGTGAACACCATGCCCGGTCCCAGCGGCGCGCCGGTATCGCCGGGATCATGCACGTTGAGCCCGACCATGTGGCTGAGGCCGTGGATGAAGTACTGTCCCAGCGGCTGCCCGTGCAGGTCCTTGCCGTGCGAGTTGATGTAGTCGTAGGCGACCAGGAACAGGGAATTCTGGTCGCGCCCGGTCAGCTTGGACTTGCCCGACTTGAACGCCCGGATGGCGGCTTGCTGCGCGCCCAGCACGATGTCATAAATCTCGCGCTGGCGCGGCGTGAAGTGGCCGTTGGCCGGCACGGTGCGGGTAATGTCGGTGGCGTACATCGAGTACTCGCCGCCCACATCCATCACGATCACGTCGCCGTCCTTGATCGGCCCGGAGTCCTCGTCGTAGTGCAGCACGGTGGAGTGGAAGCCCGAGCCGACGATGGGGCCGTACGCCGGGCGCTCGCAGCCGCGGCGCTCGAATTCGTACACCATGAGAGAGGCGATCTGGCGCTCCCCGGTGCCGGGCTTGATCGCCTTCCAGGCCGCCAGGTGCGCCTCGACCGAGGCGTCGGTCGCCTTGCGGATGAATTCGATCTCGCCCGCATCCTTCACCACGCGGAGGGAAGCGATCAGCGGCTTCACGTCGCGCGAATACACCGACAGGTTGCCGTGCTTCAGCCATTCGAGCGCGAGCTTGGAATCCTTTCCTTCGTTGACCAGCACCACGCCGCCCAGCGGGGAAATGACGTTGGCGATCTCGTCGCGCAGCGCGTCCAGCGGCACGACGCGGGCAAAGCCGGTGCTCTTTGCCTCCGGATCATCGGGCCCAAGCTTCGGCCCGGTCCAGCGCTCCGCGGCACGGTTGCGCTGCGGCAGCAGCAGAACCTCGGAGTAGGGGCGCGGCTTCAGCGTCGCCGGACGTCCGGGCGGCAACTGCGCGTTCATGGTCTTCACCGCCGCTTCGTCGAGCGCGGGCACGATCAGCACCGCCGCGCCGGGCTCGTTCACTCCGGTGAGGTACCAGAAATCCTCGTCCTGGCGGAAGCCGGTGAGCGCTTCGGTGAGGTCGCTCTCGGTGGTGGCAAAAACGACGATGGGCGCGCCATTGGCTTTCTTCGCCAAGGCCTCACGGCGGGCGCGATAGACCAGGTTCGGGTGCCGCTCCAGGGCAAAGGCGGCGGTGGCGATGAGCAGCAGCAGGGCGACTACGAATCGTTTCATGGTCGAGGATTATATCCATGGAGAAGCTGGCGCAAGTGTCGGTGAACCATCTGGAGGGGAGGCATTCACGCAAACGGTCGGGAGTAACGGCCCTTCCATCGCAATAATGTACTTGACAGCATATGTATTATAACACATAATATGCCTGTGGCTTGGGAAGTCCTCTTTCATCAGGAGTTCGAACCCGAATTTGACGCCCTGCCGGAAGACGTGCAGGACGAGATGCTGGCTCTTGCTAGGTTGCTGCAGCAGTTCGGGCCGCAGCTGGGCCGTCCCCGTGCTGATACCCTGAACGGCTCCCGTCACGCGAACATGAAGGAATTGAGGTTCGATGCCGCCGACGGGGTCTGGAGGGTAGCATTCGCCTTCGACCCGAACAGAAACGCGATTCTCCTGGTCTGTGGAGACAAGTCAGGCGGGAGCGAAAAGCGTTTTTACCGACAGCTAATCGAAAAGGCCGATTTTCGCTTTGATGCCCATCTGGCCCGCGTCAAGAAGGAAAAGGGAGAGAAGCAGAAGCAAAAGGGGGAGAAGTAACAACATGAAGACTCTGGACCAAAAAATTAAGGAAGTGAGCCCCGCCCGGCGCAAGAAGATCGAGGACCGCGCGGCCCAACTCCTCGCGGAGGAAATGTCACTCCGCGAACTGCGCCGTGCACACAAGCTCACGCAGGAGCGCATCGCGGAGACTCTCGGGATTGGCCAGGACCAAGTCTCCCGCCTCGAACAGCGCAGTGACCTTCTGATTTCCACGCTACGCAGCTACGTGGAAGCCATGGGAGGCCGGCTCACTCTCGTCGCTGAATTTCCCGACCACAAGCCCGTGGTGCTATCAGGGATTGCCGCACTCGACACGGACTCCACCGTCTAAGCGCGAGCCGGTGCCCCACACGGTTGGCCGAAATTACGTAATGTGAGGTTTCCTCGAACTAGCTGCGAGAGCCTGAAGCTGGATTAACATCAGCCACGTGCTCAGCCAGCTCAAGAACCCGGGGGTCGCCACGACGGCACCATGGTCGTCACGGAATACGATACCGGCGATGCACGCTGTGAAGGAGCCGTGTGACAGCGCATTTCGGATTCGGCGAACATATTCAGAATTCAACAACTTTTTCACGCAACCCGAGCACGGCCCTCCAGCTCGTGCACCCTCAGTGATCAGGTCGTTGAGCACTCCTTCTCGCATGTAGACAAGAGCAATATACAGACGTAGTACGAGCGAGCCGTGTACCGCCATCTGCACTCTGAGCCCCAACGGAAGGTCGATTATCCCGTTCAATGGTGTAGTAGGAAGGCCTTCGTTGCGCGCATCGAGGCTACTCGCGAGGGAGAACCAGAGGACCCCGCTGGAGAGCTGCTGAAAGGCGTGTTCGGATGGGAGAGGGACCCCAAGCAGTTCTCGCAACAACTCTTCGCTGGTGAGCCGGGTTGCAAGATCGTCCAGAATGGTACGACAATCTCGGAACTGTCGACGAAGCGCCTCGTCGTTCACGGCTTCGCTGAGGATACGAAGCTCCGGCGCGAGATCCGACAATCCGCCCATCACCTTCGAAACGTTAAGATTCGCTGGCGGGCCTTCTTTCGGCACACCATACGTATCATAGAAGTACCGCAGCAGATCGCCGAGTTCGTCGTCCGATGTAGGCATTCGTCGCCAGACGAGGCGGTGTAACCCGCGGGGCTCCGCTACGCTCCCTACCCTCCCCGCTTCTCCTCCGCCTTCTTCCGATGGCTGGCCGCAATCGCCAAACTCCGATCGCGCAGTTTCGCCAGCAATTTGAGTTTCTCGCTGACGGGCAGCTTCGCGAGCTTGCGCTCCAATTCCCTACTCATCGAGATATCTCTGCCTGAACTTCTCCCATTTGGGCCGCAGTCCGTGCTTCTCAAGAATCCGATTCAGCTTACCTCGGTTCACCGTGCCCAGTCCGAGGAACTGCAAAATCCGGTTGAAGTCTTTCGGCCGTCCCGTCTTCAGCGCAATCGCCACCAGATGCTCTGCGGTCATCACCCGCGTCGGGACTCCTTCTACATCGAATTCGGCCGCCTCCTCCAATGCCTCCCGCTCCAGCGCGCCGCCGGCACTCAGGAACTGCACCGGCCAATCACCGATCACGATGTGTTCGCCCTCAGCTTTGCAGCCGCGCGCACGCAAGTACTCGTAGATCGGAGAAAGGCTTACCAGCGACGTGCTGGATGAACGGGGAAGTGTCACGAACACGTCCACATCCAGCGTCGCCGCAGGCGCGATATAAAACGTCGCCCCCACCGCTCCGCCAATCGCATAGCTCCCGATGATGCTATCCGCTTGCATGCGGTTCAGCATTTCCAGGGTGTCTTTCATCGCCGCCTCAATGCCAATACTACGCATAGAGAGGTGTCGGGTGAAAGCCCAGCTCAGCGTGCCCCCTGCGGGACTGCACAGGCGAGGGCGCCCTTCGCCCCTCGACTGCGCTCGGGGTCAGGGCAGGCTCTGCTACACACACAGCAGGTCCCTCGCTGCGCTCGGGATGACACCAACTGAAATTAGGTTGAACGAAATGGTTTGAGAGCTACACGCCGACCGGGTACGGTTTCGAGGTCTGCGGTTCCCGCAGTTCGCGGCCGGAGAAGAAGCGCTCGAAGCGGCCCTGCAGCAGCGACATCAATCCCGTGTACCAGTAGCCGAGCACGAACAGGCAGAGGAAGGGCACGGTGATGTAGTTCTCGTTGGTGACGGCGTACCAGACGGTGGCGGCGAAGTAGCAGCCAATGGCCAATTCGAAGTAGGGCACCAGGCCGAGGCGCTTGCGGTACTTGCTGCTGCGGACCTTGTCCTTCTTCGATTCCACCCGGTACTTGGGAGTGCGCGCGAATGCCGTCTGGTGGCCGATCAGCGCTTCCAGCACGACTTTCGTGTTGGTCAGCGTCAGGCCGATGCCCTGCGCCATCAGGAAGGGCAGGAACATCAGGCAGCGCGGCCAGGTTTTCGGGAACAGCTCTTTCTGCGAGACCAGGTAGAAGCTGGAAATCGAGAACGTGGAGGCCATGAACAAGGGCAGGTCAATGTAGAGCATCTGGAACCAGCCCTGGTAGAAGCGGATGATCATCGCCGGCAACAGCAGGGTGGAGAGGATGATCATCAGCGGGTAGCTGATGTTGGCCGTCAGGTGATACCAGGCCTCGATCTTCACCCGCAGCGGAACTTTGCTGCGCATCACCATCGGCAGATCTTTGATCGCGCACTGGATCAGGCCCTTGGCCCAGCGCGCCTGCTGCGTCTTGAAGGCGGTCATCTCCACCGGCAGCTCGGCGGGACATTCCACATCCTGGAGATAGACGAAGCGCCAGCCCTTGATCTGCGCGCGGTAGGAGAGGTCGGTGTCTTCGGTGAGGGTGTCGTGCTGCCAGCCGCCGGCCTCCTCGATGGCGCGGCGCCGCCACATGCCGGCGGTGCCGTTGAAGTTGAAAAACAGCCCATTGCGCGAGCGCCCGCCGTGCTCCAGCACGAAGTGGCCGTCGAGCAGGATGGCCTCGACCTCGGTGAGGAACGAGTAGCTGCGGTTGATGTGCGTCCAGCGCGTCTGCACCATGCCCACGTCGGGCGCGGTGAACTGGTGGATGCAGCGCATCAGGAAATCTTCCGGGGGAACGAAATCGGCGTCGAAGATGGCGATGAACTCGCCGGTCGAGCACTTCATGCCTTCCCGCAGCGCGCCTGCCTTGTAGCCCTCGCGGTTGGTGCGATGGTGATACGTGACCGGATAGCCAAGCGCGGCCCAGCGATCCACGGCATTGCGCGCGACCTCCACGGTTTCGTCGGTGGAATCGTCGAGCACCTGGATTTCCAGCTTCTCGCGCGGGTATTGCAGCTTGCAGACCGACTCCAGCAGGCGCTCGATCACGAACTGCTCGTTGAAGATCGGTAATTGCACGGTCACACGCGGCAACTCGGCGAAGTGTCCAGGCGGATTGTCGCTGCTGGCGCGGTTCTTGCGGTTCTTGTAGTAGAGGTACACCAGGGTGTAGCGGTGCAGGCCGTAGGACGCCAGCCAGATCAGAACGATGAAGTACGGAATCAGCAGCGCCATGTCGAAGGCGTTGGCCTGGTAAAGCCCGCGAAACGTGGTGTCGAGGAAGTGCGAACGAAAGTACTGCCCGAAGCCGCGCGAGGCGGCGAACAGGGCCAACATGGCGATGGCTGGTTGCAGTGTGGTGCTCCGGTACAGCAGACAGTCACGGGCAAGCCGCCCGGGCAAGGTACAAGCAATTGATTGTACCCGAAATTAGATGCCGGCTGTCGGCGAAAGGCTGTCGGCGCAGCTAGCGGTAGCCGCAACTAATCATCGTCGCGTGCCAAGACCTTTCTTGCTGCTTCAGTGAATGCGATGCGTTCAGCTCGCTCCTTCGTGGTCTCAGGTTGACTGAAGAAGCGCTTCGCTTGACGCGCAATCTCGCGTCTCACCTCGTCGCGCAGGCCGCGTTTGCGGAGGTCCGCTATTTCCGCAAGGGTCAGATCGGGTTTGCGTTCACGTTTCTTCACGAATGAATATGTTAGTTCAGGAAATACGTCCGATACAGCGTGTCGCGCTGGACGGGGCGGAAGCCGGCGTCGCGGATCATGTGGCGGAGTTCTTCCTCGGTGGTGCAGTTGGTGACGCCGGCCGAGCGCACCACGTTTTCCTCGATCATCACCGAGCCGACGTCGTTGCCGCCGAAGCGCAGGCCGAGTTGGCAGACTTTCAGGCCCTGCGTCACCCAGCTGGATTGCACGTTGAGGAAATTGGTAAGGAAGAGGCGCGAGATGGCCAGCACCTTGAGATATTCGACCGCGGTCGCCTCGTCCCAGCCGCGCCCGCCGAGCGCGGTGTTGTGCGGCTGAAAGCTCCACGGGATGAACGCGGTGAACCCGCCGGTCTCTTCCTGGAGATCGTAGAGGCGCTGCAGGTGGTTGACGCGGTGCTCGATGGTTTCGCCGACGCCGAACATCATGGTGGCGGTGGTGCGCATGCCGAGCCGATGGGCGGTGCGGTGGACGTTGAGCCAGTCCTCGGTCAGGCACTTGAGGCGGGCGATGCGGTAGCGGACTTCATCGTCCAGAATTTCGGCGCCACCGCCGGGAATGGAATCCAGGCCGGAATCGCGCAGGCGGATGATGGTGTCGCGAATGGTGAGCCCGCTGTACTCGGCGATGGCGATGATTTCCGATGCCGAATAGCAGTGCAGGTGGACACGCGGGAAACGCTGCTTGATGCCGCGCAGCATCTTCTCGTGCCAGTCAATTTTCAAGTCGGGATGCAGGCCGCCCTGCATGAGCACGCCGGTGCCGCCCAGTTCCACCGTCTCGGCAATTTTCTGGTAGATGGTGTCGTAGTCGAGGATGTAGCCTTCGGCGGCCAACTTGCCCTTCAACGGTCGGTAGAAGGCGCAGAAGGTGCAGTACTCGGTGCAGAAATTGGTGTAGTTGATATTGCGGTCAATGATGTAGCTGACGATGCCGTCGGGATGAAGCTTGCGCCGCTGCACGTCGGCTTCGATGCCCAGGCCGATGAGGTCGTCGGAGCGGAACCAGTCGAGGGCTTGGGCTTGGGTCAGCATGCGGTCACAGGCGACGGTGACATTGTAGCGGTGGGCCGGTCCCTTGGTCTATCGGTCTGCCGGTTGCGTTTAACGGGACTTCGGTGACTCTGGGCGGGACCGTGGTACCTGATCGAGTAAGGCGATATACGCCGAAAGAAGCTGATAGGTCTGATAGTAGTCGTCAAAACGCATGGCGGACAGCTTATCCTTCGGCCCATGCAGAATGCGGGCATTCCAAGTCTCCTGCGTCAGAGAGTGGATTGTGATGGTGGGTATCTTGCGAGCCGCGAATTGCTCTGAATCCGCGGAGCCTACCTGCTCAACGTTGACCCCCTGGACCGGCACGTTCAATTTCTGTGCCATGTATGCCAGGGCACTGGTCAAAGCTTTGTCGGAGTGGCTGGACCATACCTTCGTGGGGCCAAGGCCGAGCGTATCGAGATTGACCATCGCGTCCGTTGCTGCCACCTGCTGGTTAGTCATTTGCTTGGCGTAAAACCGCGATCCAATCTCGCCTTTCTCCTCATCGGTGAACCCAATGAAAATATACGTGTGCTTCCGCGGCTCACTTTTGACCGCCTCGTACAACGACGGCAGCAGCGCCGCGCCGCTCCAGTTGTCCACGACACCGTCACCGTCAGCGACATGGTCGAAATGCGCACCTACGATGATCGTCTGGTCGGAAGTCCCTGGAAGTACGCAGATGACATTCGGCAGCTTTGAACCTTTGACCGGCTGCTCCGACAGATGCTCGGCGCAACCTGCATCGGTGAACAGTAATTTGAGCGCCGATTCGCGCTGCTTGTCGCCACCGCCAAACTGCTTGATTCGGTCTTCAATGATCTGCCGTGCGACCAGGTTGTAGCGCACACCTTCGGCCCACACTTGGGTGCTTACGAGCATCAAGAGCAGGAATTGGGAGACTGCGCACCGACGTGTCACTGCTGGTCGCATAGAATCATTCGCGTTGTTCAGCCGACGAACTGGGGTGCGGCCATGCCCAGGAAACGCAGCGACGGCGCCTCCTCGATGACGCCGCACTCGGCCGAGTAGCGGAAGAAGAGCTCCAGACCCTCGAGGTTTTCGGCGTCGAGAAAGAAGTGGATGTTGTCGGTGAGGTAGGCCGTCACCTCCGGCTCGCTCAGGCCGACGCGCGCGCTCCAGCGGCGCGCGATCTGCGCGATGTTGGCCGCCTGGATGCCGTGATCGCGGGAATTGCGGAAGACGGCGGCGACGTCGAGCGAGCGGCGGATTTCGCTCAAGGCCTGCAGCCGCACCGCCCAGAAGGCGAACACGAACGGCTTGCCGGTGAAGCGCCGCCATTCCTCGGCGAGGTCGTAAACGAAATACTTCGAGCGCTCGATGCGCAGTGCGGGATCGCCGATCAGCAGTGCGGCATCGCAGCCCGCCAGCATGGAGTCGAGGTTGGGCGGGAAATTGCGGAACTGGCGCTCGCGTCCCCAGGGTTTCTGGCAGAGAATTCGGGCGAGTGCGACCGAGCTGCGCGAGGAGGTGTCGGCAGCGATGGTGTTCACCTGCTCGATGGGCTTATGGCTCACCAGCAGGATGGAACGCACGGCGGATTTAGCGGCGATGGCGGCGTCGGGCAGGATCACCAGCCCGGGAATGGTCGCGTAGGTGATCGCCGGAATGATGCCGATGTCGGCGTCGCCGCGCTGGAGCGCCTCGGCACAATGCGAGGGCACAGTGTACTCGATGGTGAAATCAGAACGAAGTTCCGGAGGCAGATTGTTGTCGCTGTGCTGCTCGGGCGTGGCGCCGTGGTTGAAGTCCCACATCAGCGGGGCGGTGTTGAGGAACGAGATGGCGGAAACCTTCAGCGGCCGCATCGTAAACCGCGATTGTAACAAAGCACGGTGTCATGTTTCCTTGACGTGCGCGGAGGTGGCGTATAGAGTCGCGCGTCGTTTGAAGATGACCAAGAGTAACTGACAAACTGAAATACTGACAAACTGAGAAACCCACCATGTCCATCGCGAACACCGCTCCCGCCGCTCATCAGCTTCACTGGCTGGCGCTGGCGCTGACGCCATCGTTGGGGCCGAGCCGATGCCGGCGGCTGGTGGAGCATTTCGGCAGTGCGAACGCGGTGTTCCGCGCCACTCTCACGGAACTGGAAGCCGCCGGGCTGCAAGCGGTAGCCGCGCAATCCATCGCGTTGGGCAAGTCGGCGGAGCTGGCGCAGGAAGAGATGGTGCGCGCGGCCAGCGTGGGCGCGCAGATCCTGACGCTCGACGATCCCGCATATCCGCCGCTGCTGAAGCAGATCTACGATCCCCCGGTGGCGCTGTACGTCCGCGGCGATCCGGCCATCCTCTCGATTCCCGCCATTGGAGTCGTCGGTACCAGGCACCCGACGCCGTACGGGTTGGGCATGGCCGAGCGGCTTGCCTGCGACCTTTCGGCCCGTGGCATCATCATTATTAGTGGCATGGCCCGCGGCGTAGACGCGGCCGCGCACCGGGGCGCCCTGGCCGCCAAGGCAAAGACCGCCGCCGTCTTCGGCACCGGCATCGACGTTTACTATCCCCGCGAAAACAGCAGGCTCGCCGACCAGATTCTCGCTCTTGGGGGCGCGCTGGTTACGGAATTTCCGGTGGGCTCGTTTGCCGCGCCGCAGAATTTTCCGATTCGCAACCGCATTATCAGCGGCCTGTCGGTGGGCGTGCTGGTGGTGGAGGCGGGCGAGTACAGCGGGACGCGCATCACCGCGCGCTGTGCGCTGGAGCAGAACCGCGAACTGTTTGCCGTGCCGGGCAATGTCACTAACCGCAATTCGTGGGGCCCGAACACGCTCATCAAGCAGGGCGCGAAATTGACGGCGACGTGGGAGGACATCTGGGAAGACCTGCCGACCGACGTGCGCCTGAAGCTGGAGGCGGACCGGCCTTCGGCAACGGAGCCGGGTGCGACGGCATCCCTGTTCCAGTCCGAAGCCATGCCGCCGCACGAACGCAAAGTGCTGGCCGTACTGAAAGCCGACGAGTCCACGCAGATTGATGACATCGTGGAGAAGCTGGAGGGCGTCATGTCGTCGTCGGAGATTTTTGCCGCGCTCTTTGATTTGGAGTTGGCGGGCAAGATCCGGCAGATGCCGGGAAAGAACTTTGTCAAGACGTTTTGAAGAGGGTTATCGGTTAACGGTTATCGGTTATCGGTTATCGGTTATCGGTTGTTGGTTATCGGTTATCGGTTTTCGGTTGTCGGTTTTCCAGACTTGTGTTTTCGAAGAAGAGGAAGCGTGATGCAGGACTTCACCAAACTGGATGTCTGGCAGAGGGCCCACTCGATGACTTTGGACTTATACCGCAAAACGAAATCATTCCCACGTGAGGAGATATACGGTCTTACCAGCCAGATTCGACGCTCCGCCAGTTCAATTGGAGCGAATATTGCTGAAGGGTGCGGACGGGAAGGAGAAGCCGAATTGAGCCGGTTTCTTCAGATTGCACTCGGCTCTGCCAGCGAACTGCAGTACCACTTGTTACTTGCTCGCGACTTGTCGTACATACCCGCCACAGATTACGAACGTGTTGCTACGGAGGTCACGGGTGTGAAGAAGATGCTGACTTCACTAGTGCAGAAAGTCCGAGCGGCATCAGCAAGTTAGGGCAAGGCAGCGCTTACCGATAACCGATAACCGACAACCGAAAACCGATCTCGGATAGCGCGTTGTTGCACTTCCGTGCTAGCTTGAAAACTAACAAGGGGTAATTTTGTCCAACTTAGTTATTGTCGAATCGCCGACCAAGGCCAAGACCATCGCCAAGTATCTCGGCAAGGGATACGAGGTGGAGGCCTCGCTCGGGCACGTCAAGGACCTGCCCAAGAGCACGCTGGGCGTCGATATCGCCAACGATTTTGCCACCGATTACGTCGTCATCCCCGGCAAGGAAAAAGTGCTGGCCAGGCTGAAGAAGCTGGCCAAGTCGGCGGACGCCGTGTACCTGGCGCCCGACCCGGACCGCGAAGGCGAAGCCATCGCCGCGCACCT